>JBKTKK010000001.1:0-47246 GCA_047242405.1 Lachnospiraceae bacterium
AGGAACGGCAAAATTTTTACACTTCTACTACTTCTTTATCGAACATCAGTAAAAGAGCGGGGATTGTCATAGCCAACCATTCCACAGATTTCAATAATCTTATAATCTGAGTTTTTAAGAAAATCCTGGACTTTCCTCATCCTTACTTCTGTTAGATAATCCACAAAATTTTCTCCTGTTTTTTCTTTAAACAGACGACTAAGATAATTGGGATGCATATAAAACTGTTTTGCTAACATGTTTAAACTTATATTCTCACTATAATGCTGTCTGATAAAACTCTGGATTTCAGAAATAACACCTCTGTTCATCCTCTGACTACTGATCTGATCTAGTTCTGTAGTTATCCACTCTAAATATGAAGACATACAATGCATCACTTCCTGCCCATTTCCACAGGAAAGCAGATACTGAAGCACTTCATTCAATCTGTCGTGCAGATTAATCTCCTCAAGACCGGCCCCCTGCAGGTGTCCATTTACTTCAATAAGAAAACGAATGCAGACGGTCTGGAATTCCAATAAACTCATCTGTTCTCTACTTTCCATAGCCGTCAACACACTTTTTATCCAACATACCGCCTGTTTTCTACTTTCTGCTCCATTGAGCTTCTGTAGGAATTCCGTTATAATCTCTTGAATTTCAGAGGATTTTTCAGAAAATATTGTATCTATGTTCTTATAGAAGATAACCTTCTTATGAGTGTCTGCCAAAAGATATCTCATCGCCTGTTCTGTCTCTTTCCATGCATCCGGCAATGACTGGATTCCATCTTTCTCTTTACTTACTCCCATTGCCCAACGTTCATCCGAGCAGCATACCTGCTCCAGAATTGAAAGAAAGTATGTAAACTCTGAATCTGATTTCACCGGTACTATCGCAAACAGTGCATACACCGAACTGTCCAGTATTATGGAATCCGGAATTACCGCTGTAATACGGCTCTGCATTGCTTTTTTTTCCTGTTCCATTTCCTCTTGATTTAGATTTCTCTCTGTCATAAATACAGAAATACCATACCATTTTCCTAGAACTGGAAGACAATATTTCTCTATCTCTGCATCTACATATCCTCTTGCTATAGAAAGAAGCAACCCTTCCATATGGTACGTATGCACCCGAACCTCTTTCTGCCTGCGGTCCAGATCCGCTGACAGCCGCCCAAGCAACTCTTCCACTTCTCCCAGATTCACTGGTTTTGTGAGATACTGAACCGCTCTGTAACGCATTGCTTCTTTCACATAATCAAAATCACTATATCCACTCAGGACTACGGTTTGAATATCCGGATAAAGTTCTTGGATCTTTTTTAGCAAATCTAATCCTGATTTCTCTGGCATCCGGATATCCGTAAGAACTACATCAATATGCATGTTCTTCAACATCAGTAAAGCTTCATCTACACTTACAGCAATTCCTGCAACCTCAAATCCATGTTCTTTCCATTTTACAAACTGAGCCATCCCACGGCAAACGATTTCTTCATCATCTACTATCAGAACCTGATATATCATTTCATTCAACCTCTTCCCAATTGTATAATATTTACCAAACATAGTCTTACGGGCAATATGCTTTGCCTCACTATTCCAACATGATCTTTGCTATTAATTCGAACTCCATAATCTTCCCCATAAAGAGATGGATTCTTTGATTTACAATAACCATTTCAATACCGCTGGAATTTGGCGTAAGACTTTAGCTGCTTGTTCGATATTCTCCATAATCATATCTATTATAACTCTAAAACACTTGGCTTACCAGTTCTTTGAGAAACAAAAAGATGCATCCTCTGAAATTGATGAAATCGAATCCGAAATCCATCACATTATGGATACGGAAATCCAATCCCCCATCCCCACCATTCCCGGTATTGATTACCGGACGGGAGCAATGATCATCGCCGAAATTGGCGATTTCAGCCGTTTTGATTGTGAAGATAAGATACTGCCTTATGCCGGGTCGCCAATCTTGCCAGGATAATGAATCAGCGTGAAATTACTCTTCCAGAGAAACAGCGCCACTACATCGAAAAAGATGAGCTTAATCGTTGCGTATACCATAAACGGGAGATGGATGCCACAGAGCGGACACTGGTGGTCATGCATGACGCAGAAGAACTGATTGCAATCTGCTATAAAACAGGTAAGCTTGATGATACGAGCGAGTACCAACTTCTGATTCTACTTTTGAAAGAAAGAACGATACGATGACGGGAACAGACGTCTCCGCAAAAAAGAAGAAGTTGAAAACTCATCTCAAGTTTTACTAAATCCATCCGGCCCAGAGGCCTTTCGATATAAAGCCGGCAAAAAGAACCTTGGCTATGTTGGAAATATTGTGGAATCCGTTAGTGAAAAAGGGAGCGTTATAACGGACTATGCATATGAAAAAAATACATATGCCGACAATCAGTTCATGAAAGATTATCTAAAACAGCAGGATACTTTTACTAAAGGCGCATTCATTGTTGCAGACGGCGCTTATAGCGGTGAGACGAATTCACAAATCGCGTCTTCCCATAATCTTAAGTTGGTGACGACGAATTTTACCGGGCGTAAACCGGATGAAGTCTATGCTGATTTTAAATTTTCTGCTGACGGATGTATTCCGGCGAAATGTAGTTATAACCCGAAGAATGAGTGTTCCGTTGCTTACTTCAAAACAGAGGAATGTAGTTCATGCCCGTATAAAGAGCGATGCCAACCGCGTTTTCTAAAAACAAGAGTCCGTAAGGAAGTTTCCTGGAAATCTGTAGAGAGGGCAAAACAGTTGCAATTCATGAAAACGGAAGAATTCAGCCAGTATGCCCGGTTCCGAAATGGGGTGGAAGCAATTCCATAGTCACCTCTCGTAGCGTTAAATTATTGACAATAAACGCAATGCGTGTTATGATATGCTTAGAAGATAAAGAAAGGGACTGTAATAGCAGTAGGGTACACAAAATGAACAAATTAAAAGAAGCAAGACTAAAAGCAGAACTTACACAGAAGGAAATGAGTGATATGCTTGAAATACCGGTAAGAACAATACAGGACTGGGAGCGTGAAGAACGAAAGCCACCTGTATACGTTGAAAAGTTGGTATTAAGGGAATTAGAAAGAATAATAATTGCAAAAAGCAATTGAAAATGCACGCAGTGCGTGTTGTAATGTGTTTAGATTAAGAGAAAGAAGGGAAAACATGATAGATGATATACTTGATAACTTAATAAAGATACTTACTATCATTTCTCTTGCGTTGGCCATTGCAAAACAACTAAAAGACGAAATAGATAAATAAGTATCTTACAGTGGGGCAAATACCCCACACCATTCTAATGGTGAATCAATTATATCACATCACGGAGAAATATGAAAGGTAAAACTTATATTTTCAGCACGATTCTTTATATTATAGTAATAATTAATTTTGTCAATTTTGATAATATACAATTACTAGACCTAGTTATTTTGTTATTATTTTTTATTCATGTCTTTTTAATGATTTTTCACAAACGAAAAGGAGGAAAAAATGAACCTTAAGGAAATCCGCACTAGCAAAAACCTATTTGTTCCACAACTTGTTGACCTAAGCGGTTTTCCTAGACGTACCATACAAGACATCGAAAAACGTTGTGATGGACGCGTATCTACTATGATAAGGTTAGCAGATGCTTTAAATGTGAGTTTGGATGAATTATGTAAAAGCAAAGATGAAGAGAACGGCATGATCGATAAATAGGATTTATAATGAAAAGAAAGGTGGGTTTATAGCCCACCTTTTTCTTTATCTTTGAACCAAGTCTGAATCAAGTGCAATCCAACCTGCACCAGATAGTAATCTGCCCCACTTTTTACTTCCTGGACCGTCTGCCTCCGCTACGACCGTATAGCTGCCATTGTCTGTAATGCGGCCTACGATAGGATAATTCGTTCCTGGGCCTTTACGAATGTTTAAAGCTGTATCTATAACCTTTAACATGTAAGGCTTAAAAATAGATATTTGTTGCTCCTTTTCAAGCCCAAAACCGTCCACAATACCATCTACTACAGCTGCAGCAATCGCATCCTTGTTCGCAAAGTACCAGTTGCAGTCCTCGGCATTAGAGATAAAGCATGTTTCCAATAAGCCATGAGATACTCCTTGTTCTTTGCATCTGTTCTGTACCAACAACCCTTCTTTCAATTGATGCATTTGTAATTGCTACATTTGGAAGATCTATATTTTTACATGTAATATATCCAGTGCTTGATGATATACCAAACATCATTGTTCCGTTATATCTCCCGAAAAGTCCTCCTGACTGCACTTGTGTAGTTGTATTATAAATACCACTAGCTACATCCATTTCCCATGCGTTGAACTTAGTTGTAGCATATTGCCCATCTGTCAATTTAATCAGCGACGACGATTGGCTACCTGACACAATATTTATCGAACCACCTGTTATATCTGCATTACAAGCTTTTAATGAAATTCCTTCTAATACTTTACCTTTAATCATATCTGCGGTAATAGAGCCATCTACAATTAATTCTCCAGAACTCATTCTTAACACCTGAACATTTCTAACTCGCAACGTTCCAGAAAATGAATTCCATCCATCTATTTGAATATATACGGCAAATTCACGAGCATTAGATGGCAATGTAATAACAGAAGAAATTTCTCCATTTGTAGAGTTAGTAATCCTAGAACTTGTTTGATAATTTCGAATATAGCCTTTAACACTTTGTTATCTTGGAGCGCTTCATTCAAAGCAAATGTAAGTATTGTCACTCCTCACGCGGGAGTGTGGGTTGAAATAGAATAGGAGGAAATAAAATGGGAGAATTAAGGACCAGAAAACGAGGGAAAACTTGGGAATACAGTTTTGAAGCTGCAAAAGTAGAAGGGAAAAGAAAAACAATTTCAAAAGGTGGGTTCCGCACAAAAACAGATGCCATTGCAGCAGGAACACAAGCCAAGGCGGAATATGATAATGCTGGGATTGTATTTACACCGTCAGAAATGTCAGTAGCAGACTATATGAATTATTGGTATGAGCAATATGTATTAGTGAATTTAAGGCCAAATACACAAAGTTCTAAAAAAAATATTATAAATAATCATATTGTACCAAAGCTTGGTCACTATAAACTTAAAGCATTAACTCCTACTATATTACAAGATTTCATTAATCAAATTAAATTAAATGGTTTTTCAGAGAATATGCTTATTGGAATAAAATCGTGCCTATCATCTGCTTTGTCATATGCGGTGCATCCCTGTAACTTTTTATCATCAAATCCAATGATCTATGTTAAGTCGCCTAAATATACAGATATAAACAAAAAAAGAAATAAAGTAGGTATAAATAATTGGATTGTAACTCATGAATGTTTTGAAACAATTATCAATCGATTTAATGAAAATAGTAATTTTTATATCCCCTTAATGATAGGGTATTATGCTGGGTTAAGAATTGGAGAAACATTTGCACTAACATGGAATGATATTAATTTAAAAGAAAAGACGCTTACAGTAAATAAACAATTGATAAAGCATAACCGCTGTTGGTTTGTATCTCCACCTAAAACAAATAATTCATATAGAACAATTTATATTGGAGACATTTTAGTAAACGCTCTAAAAACTATAAAAAAAAGACAACTTGAAAACAAAATGAATTATGGGGAATTTTATTTTCACACCTATAAGCTAGATAATAACTTGATTCGCCAATCAATGCAAAATGAATTAATTACTGGAGAAGAACTTGATTTTATTTGCAAAAAAGAAAATGGGGAATTATTAACACAAGAATCATTCAAGTATTGTGCTAGAGTTATTCATTATGAATTAGAAATTAGTGAATTTCATTATCATGCCCTACGACACACACATGGAACAATATTAGCAGAAAACGGAGCTAATCCAGTAGCTGTACGAGATCGATTAGGACATGCAGATATTAAGGTCACATTAAATAATTACACCTTTAACACAAAGAAAATGGGCATCGATGCGGTCAATATATTTGAAAATAATGCATAAGCTTGTCAACCACTCTAAATTACGTTGACAAATGGTTGACAAGACTGCTTTTTCAGGACACTATAAGTTCTTTAAGTCCTTATTTTACTTAGATAAAAGAACGACCGTCTCCACATGCACCGTAGATGGAAACATATCAACAGCACATGCCTTTACTACTTTATAGCCTGCTTTTTGTAAAATTTCTAAATCTCTTATAAGACTCGTTGGCTTACAAGAAACATAAACGATACGGTCTACTTGGAAATTAATGATTTTTTCCAACGCTTTTGGATGAATTCCGTCTCTTGGTGGATCTAAAACGATTAAGTCTGGTTTATCTGTAATCTCATCAATTACCTTTAAGACATCCCCTGCGATGAATTCACAATTTTCCAAACTATTTAATTGGGCATTGATTTTTGCTGCCTCAACTGCCTCTTTTACAATCTCAACGCCAATTACTTTCTTGGCTACGGGTGCTAAAATCTGTGCAATGGTACCCGTACCACTGTATAAATCAAAAACCTCCTTGTCCTTCGTCTCTCCAATATAATTTCTTACGACAGAATATAATACTTCTGCACCTAGGGAATTGGTCTGGAAGAAAGAGAATGGAGTTATTTTAAATAATAAACCTAACACTTCTTCGCAAATATAATCTCTACCGTATAAAATATTCGTTTTATCACTTTGTACGACATCGGCCAATGAGTCATTTAACGTATGCAAGACACCAACAATGGTCCCGTCTAAATCCAATTGAAGCAATCCTTTTGTAAAGCCTTGACAGTCAATTTTTTCTTGCGTCGTTGTTACTAAATCTACTAAGATATCTCCAGTTTTTGCTGCTTTACGCACTAAAAGGTGCCGGAGTACACCGGTATGTTGCATCTTCTTATAAAATGGAGTGCCTTTTTCCTGAAAATAATTCAATACAAAGGTAAGAATCTTTCTATAGTCCTTATCAACGATTCTACAGTCGTTAACCGTCACAATGTCGTGGAAACTGCCTCTTTTATGCATGCCAAGGGATAATGGACCGTCTTTTACCTCATCGCCAAAAGAAAATTCCATTTTATTACGATACCCCGTTTGGATTGGACTTCCTTTAATTCCATCAAACACATAATCTTCAACAACACTGTCCAAAAGATTTTCACTTGTTCTTCTTTTATCTTTAGTTGTACTTCATAAGGAACTGATTGATAATTACAACTATACATTGTCCAAAATGGGCACATACTCCTTCTGTTAACTCATAACTAGCAGGCTCGATTACCTCTAATAACCGCCCCTCACACTTATCTTTTCTAACTTTATTTACAGAAAAAGAGATTTTTTGTCCAGGAATCCCATTTTTAATCACTACTTTTTTATCTTCTACATGAACGACTGCTTTATTTGGAAAATCGACTTTTTCAACAATTCCTTCAAAAATTTGTCCTTTTTTCATATCAAACCTATCTGCGTGCTGCGATTCACGCGATCACTCTTCGTTGAACACGCAATTTTGTCCAACTTCTAACATTTAAAAGCAGATATCATATTATCATAAAATAAGGAATTTAACAATCCATAAGAAAATCTCAATTTCTGTAACTTTATGCTATTAACACTTTTTCCTTTATTTCAACGAAATTTACTTTCATTGAAAAATGGTTATTTCTTTTATCCTTCGTATTGTAAACGTATCCATCAATTCTAACTCCTCTTTATCGGTATAGTAAGTATCCAAACATAAGGTATCCTCTGTTACTGTTACCTTCGTAATACTTGTGCGATTACTTTGATCCTGCACTGCCACATAGGAGGGCCAACCAGTGCTTAGATTGCTATTTCTAGTATAGTATTTACTTCCGGATGCCGAGTTTGCTGTCAAATACAATACTTGGCCTTCTTTTGGGTTTATTACGCTTATTGGTGCAGCTTCACCTTTTGTTGTATCATATCCCTCTGGAATAATTGGGTTACACCCCTCCATTAAGTAAGTTCTCGTAAAATAATGGTCATGTCCCATTAAAACTACATCGATGCCTAAAAGAGAGAAAATCGGTGACAATTCCTTTCTTCTTTGTAAAACATCGGTGTCTTTAAAGTGGTTTCCTACACTATACGTTGAGTGATGAAAGGACACGACTCTCCAGTTTACATCAGGATTTTTTTCTAATGCCTCCTCCATAAACACCTTATGAACATTGGTGCTTAAATTACTCGTATTTAAGCATAAAAATAATACCCCATTATAAGTAAACCAGTAATCACCACTTCCTTCTCCTGTACCATTTGATACCCCGTAAGTAGAAATATTTGGCATATAAAAGTGATCGGTATACTTTTCACTTCCCACATCATGGTTTCCTACATTTGTTGCTATCGCAAAAGCTCGCATCGCACTAGGAAATAGAAAACCTTCATACTGCAGATCTTCGCTGCTGCTTCTATCATTCACCTGATCACCGGAAGATAGAATGAAACTTGTATCTGGAAATGCATCAATTGCCTTTGTTATCGTATGATTCCAATTTGTGACATCATTGGCAAGATTCCCTTGCCCCAATTTGTGTATCTCCGATAAAAAAGAAATGAAAGGGTTGATTAATCCCAAATGAATTTGTTTTAAATGAATACGTTTTTGACCACTGTTCTTCGTTTCCAACACGATAGAAATACTTCGTATTGGCTTTTAGCTTCGTAATGGTAGCTTTATTTGTCTTATAACCCGTTATTGTTGCAGTATCTTGAACTGCCATAAAGGTGTCTACACAACTACTTGTAAATGCACTTCCTTCAACAACATCCGCACTCCCTTCCAAAACTTGTACCATTGTAGGTTGTCTGGATGTTCCAAGCCAGGTTATATTTTTTTCTGTTTCATCGGATCCGATATTCAGACAAATATCTTTTATCGCTTTCTCCTCAAACTCTGCCCCAAGCACGATATCTGGTGATAAGCTAACACTAATAAAAAAAACGACTGATGCCAGAAGGCAGGTAAGCTTTTTCCACTGTTTTTTCATATCTTCCTCCTCTTTTGAAATAGATACTTTCCTATTTTGCCCTTCTAGGGAGAAGAAAACAGAAAAACTTTCGCCAAATCTGCTTGTAATAATTGAAACTAGTTCCATTTATTACAAGTAAATTTTAAGCAAACCAATTTAATGATAAATTTTCGCTTTCATAGCATTAGAAAAACAGGAGCTATTGTTTCTTAGCTCCTGTTTTTTTAGGAAAGACGCATTTTAAAGTCTTTGTAACCAAATTGTTTTACAATTTCACATTGTCCATCGGTCTTTTGTATCGCAATAGCAGGCAATGGCATACCGTTAAACGTATTATTTTTTACCATTGAATAAATTGCCATATCCTCAAATATGAGTCGCTCTCCAACCGCTAATGGACTTTGGAAGGAATAGTCCCCAATTACATCTCCTGCTAGGCAGGTCGGCCCTGCGAGCCGATAGGTATAATCTTTCTCTCCAGGCCTTCCCGCGTCTTTTAGAGGGGGACGATAAGGCATTTCTAATACATCTGGCATATGACATGCAGCCGAAGTATCTAAAATTCCAATGGCAAGATCATTTTCTATAATTTCTAATACGCTCGTTACTAAATAACCAGCATGATAAGCAATGGCTTCACCAGGCTCGATATACACCGTTACATCATAGGTTTTTTGAATTCTTTTAATCGCCTTTTCTAATGACGCAATATCGTAACCATTCTTTGTTATATGATGACCGCCTCCAAAGTTTATCCACTTCATATTTTTTAAATATGGACCAAACTTATCTTCTACTGCATCTAGCGTTGTGAGTAATGCATCTGCATCCTGCTCGCAAAGTGTGTGAAAGTGTATGCCCTCCACTCCGTCGAGCTGCTCTGGTTGAAAATTTTTTAATGTCACTCCGAGTCTAGAACCTGATGCACAAGGGTCATAGATTTCATGGCCCTCCTGGGTAGAACACTCTGGATTAACTCGTATTCCTATGCTTACACCATTTTTCATCGCAATATCTTTGTACTTTTTCAACTGTGAAAAGGAATTAAATACGATATGTCCACAAAGTTTACATATTTCTTCAAACTCATCTTCCCGATAGGCAGGAGAGAAAATATGATTTTCTAATCCCATTTCTTCAAAACCTAGTTTGGCTTCATACAAGCCACTGGCCGTTGTTCCTGACAAGTAAGATTTAACCAATGGGTAAACGGAAAACATAGCGAATGCTTTCTGGGCCAAAAGTATATGACACCCCGTTCGTTTCATAATACCTTGCAAAATCTCTAAATTATGAATCAATCTTTTTTCATCTACGACATAACAAGGCGTAGGTAATTCATGAAACTTCATATTAGTCCACCAATTCTGGTGTTTCTGAAATTTTCCATGGTAAGCCCCACTTATTTAATGCTTCCATAAATGGATCTGGGTCAAATTCTTCAATATTGTACACGCCGGCCTTGTTCCACTGTCCCGTTAACACCATCATTGCCCCAATCATAGCAGGTACACCGGTTGTATAAGCCACTGCTTGTGATCCAACCTCTTTAAAACATTCCTCATGGTCGCAAACATTATATATGTAAATATCGCGGTCCTTCCCATCTTTTTTACCACGGAAGATACAACCAATATTTGTTTTTCCCTTTGTACGAGGACCTAACGATGATGGATCTGGTAAAACCGCTTTTAAAAACTGTAATGGCACGATTTGCTTTCCTTCAAATTCAATTGGTTCAATGGACGTCATTCCTACATTTTCTAAACATTTTAAGTGTGTTAAATAACTCTGTCCAAATGTCATAAAGAAACGAATTCTCTTTATTCCCGGAATATTTAATGCCAATGACTCTAACTCCTCATGATGGAGCAGGTACATATCTTTATTTCCGATCTCTGGGAAGTTGTAAACACGCTTAATTTCCATAGGTTCGGTTTCTACCCACTTGCCACCTTCCCAGTAGCTACCTTTTGCCGATACTTCGCGAATGTTTATTTCCGGATTAAAGTTTGTTGCAAATGGATAACCGTGGTCTCCTGCATTACAATCTAAAATATCGATGTAGTTTATTTCATCAAAGTAGTGTTTTAAGGCGTAGGCAGAGAAAACTCCCGTAACACCAGGATCAAAACCGCTACCTAATAAGGCAGTCACTCCTGCTTCTTGGAATTTTTCACGATAAGCCCATTGCCACTTATATTCAAATTTTGCCGTATCTTCTGGTTCATAATTAGCTGTATCAATATAATGTGTTTTTGTCTCTAAACATGCATCCATAATTGTTAGATCTTGATATGGTAGTGCTAAATTTAATACAACATCCGGTTTTACTTCATTAATTAATGCAATTAACTCTTCTACGTTATTCGCATCGACTTTTGCCGTTGTAATCTTTGTTTTTGTTGTTTTTTCTAGTTTTTTCTTTAAGGCATCACATTTTTCCTTCGTACGGCTTGCAATACAAATCTCTTGGAACACCTCACTATTTTGACAACATTTATGAATTGCGACACTAGCTACTCCACCACATCCAATAATTAAAACTTTTCCCATTCTAATCTCTCCTCACTAAAATTATAGTTTTTATACCGTAAATAATTATTTGACTATTTGCGGTACAATATATGAAAAAGGAGTTTGCTCCTAATTCTAGCTTTCTTGAGCTTTTAAATACAATAAAAATTCTCTCGTTAGTTTACATGCCGTAGCAGTGGAAACACCGCTTAAATCCAGTGGAGGACTTAATTCATTTACATCGCAACCAACTACCTTTCCTCCGCTACACACCGTTTTCATTGCCTCTAATAGTTGTAAAAAAGTAACGCCTCCAGCCTCTGGCGTACCTGTACCAGGAAATACAGAAGGATCAAGTACATCCAAGTCAATTGTAAAATAAATAGGTTTCCCGTCTAAACGCTCTACTGTTTCCTTTAGACCATGAAAATCAAATTTTCTTGTAGTTACGTGTCCACGCGCTCCCCAAAGGAACTCTTCTTTATCCCCAGAACGAATACCAAACTGATGAATTCTATCATCACCTAATAACTCCCAACATCTGCGCATAACACAAGCATGGGATAACTTTGCCCCTAAATAATCCTCTCTTAAATCTGCGTGGGCATCAAAATGGATGATATGTAAATCCGGGTACTTTTCAACAACTGCTTCTACCGCACCTAAAGTCACTAAATGCTCACCGCCGATTAAAAACGGGAGTTTTCCATCGTTCAGAATTATAGATGCCCGTTCTTTAATATCGTTTAGGGCAAGTCTTGCATCTCCAAAACAAAGTTCTAAATCACCACTATCAAACACAGAAATCTCGGTTAATTCTCGATTTTGATATGGACTATATATTTCCAGGCCGTAAGATTCTGAACGAATGGCACGGCTTGCAAAACGAGTTCCTGGTCGATAAGAAGTGGTCGAATCATAGGGTGCACCATATAATACGATTTCGGCATCTTCATAAGATGCGTCACAACCAATAAAAGTTTCAACATTTCTCTTCAACATCTCTAAGCAACTCCTCTACATAAGCTGGCAGTGCAAATGCACCTGCATGCAGCTGTGGTGTATAATATTTTGTTGATAAACCTAGCATTTTCCAGCTAACGGCATTTCTATCATGTACGGGATGATATTTTTTGGAAGCAAAGCCAAATAACCAATGCCCCGATGGATAAGTAGGAATATGAGCCTGATAAACACGGCTAATTGGAAAACTTTCTACTATACGTTTATGGGCCCGTTGCATTGCAATGGCATCTTCCGTGTAAAAAGGACTTTCATGCTGATTAACCATGATGCCATCTTCCTTTAACGCTTTGTAGCAGTTGCCGTAAAACTCCTTCGTAAATAGCCCCTCACCTGGCCCAAACGGATCCGTTGAATCAACAATTATTAAATCGTATTCGTTCTCATGAGAGCGAATAAATTTTAACCCATCTTCGTAATAGATTGTCAATCTTTGATCATCAAGTCGACATGCCGTCTTAGGTAAATACTGCCGACAAACTTCTACCACCAAAGGATCTATTTCAACCATATCAATGTGTTCAATAGAAGAATAGCGGCTTAATTCTCTAATTACTCCACCATCGCCCGCCCCAATAACTAAAACATGTTTTACCGATGGATGAACCGCCATTGGTACATGAGTTATCATTTCATGGTAGATAAATTCATCCTTTTCAGTTAACATCATATATCCGTCTAGGGTAAGAAAGCGTCCAAATTCTTTCGAATCAAATATATCTATTCTTTGAAACTCACTTTGCCCACTATAAAGCTGCCGGTCTACCCGAATGGAAAACTTCACATTCTTCGTATGTCGTTCTGTAAACCATAATTCCATTTCTTATACTCCTTTCAATACGTTGAGACATTCAATATTTGGATCCTCCGGGCCTGTCATAGAACAACCTTTCTCTTTTGCATACACAATGTGGCTTAGAATATCCGCAGTTATTTTTTCGCCAGGAGCCAAAATTGGAATGCCAGGAGGATAACACATAACAAATTCACTACAGATGCGGTCCACACTTTCACAAAGGGGGATCGATTCTTTTTGCGCATAGAACGCTTCCTGTGGCGATACAATTACTTTCGGTGCTATATATTCCTGTGTAACCATGCCATTTTTCTCTCGCTTATATAATCGACGAATCTCTGCTAGCGCACTAACCAACCGCTCAATTTCCCTTTTTCTATCACCAATTGAAACGTACGCTAATATATTCCCTAAATCACCAAATTCAATCTGTATATCATACTCATCCCTTAGTAAATCGTATACTTCAATACCGGCAAGACCAATATCAAGTGTGTATATGGATAACTTTGTCCGATCAAAATCAAAGATACTATCTTTATTAATTAACTCATCCGAATAAGCATAATAACCGTCTATTTCATTAATCTCTTTTCTTGCATACTCAGCCATTGCATTTACTTGAGTGAAAATTTCTCTACCGCGTAGCGCTAAGTTTCTCCTTGATATGTCTAAACTTGCTAGCAATAAATAAGAACCACTCGTCGTTTGGGTTAAATTAATAATTTGTCTTACATAACCTTCGTTTACATTTGGTCCTGTTAACAACAAGGAGCTTTGTGTTAAGCTTCCACCTGATTTATGCATGCTAACCGCTGCCATATCCGCCCCTGCTTTCATCGCTGCAACTGGCATATTTTCCCCAAAGTAAAGATGTGTTCCGTGGGCTTCATCTGCTAATATGAGCATGTTATGTTTATGGGCTAGATGAATAATACTTTTTATATCGGAACAGATTCCGTAGTAAGTCGGGTTATTGACTAGAACAGCTACTGCATCTGGATTTTCTTTTATTGCTTGCTCCACCTGGGATACTTTCATACCTAAAGCAATTCCAAGTCGTTTATCCACATCAGGATTTACATAGATTGGAATTGCTCCACAAAGAACGAGGGCATTAATCACACTTCGATGCACATTTCTTGGTAAAATTATTTTATCCCCTTTTTTACACGCCGTTAGTACCATTGTTTGTATCGCTGAGGTCGTTCCACCAACCATCAAAAAGGCATGGGCTGCACAAAATGCATCGGCTGCTAACTCTTCCGCCTCTTTTATAACCGAGATCGGATGGCATAAGTTATCCAAAGGTTTCATAGAGTTTACATCCACCTGTATGCAGCGTTCTCCCAAAAATCTGTTAACTCCTGGTTTCCTCTCCCTCTTTATGACCTGGTACATCAAAAGGTACAATTCGCATATGACGAAACTTCTCTAGTGCCTCGTAAATAGGCGCCTTTTCCTGTGATAAGTTCATATTCCTCCTCATTTCTACACTGCATTTTTACGCATAAAAGGGTTTGTGGCGCAGCGCAGCCCCAAACTTTGTAGATGAAAGAATTAGTCAAAAATATTCCGACCACTATAAATTTCAATCATCTCACGCCTTAAATTATTCGTTATTTCAAGTCTTACTTTCGGCGGTAATTCATATACATCAGCATTAAATAAATAATTCTGTAAATCAAGCTCTTTTATTAACATCTTTGTATGAAAAAGACTCGCTTCATACACATTAATATCAATGATGTCATATTTTCGTAAAATCGTCTGATCTATATAATCTTGTATAGATCTTATTTTATGATCCATAAATAACTTTTTCCCATCCATGTCCCGCGTAAATCCTCGAACTTTATAATCAATATTTATAATATCCGAGTCGAAACTGCCG
Organism: Lachnospiraceae bacterium; assembly: GCA_047242405.1. Classification (GTDB taxonomy): domain Bacteria; phylum Bacillota; class Clostridia; order Lachnospirales; family Lachnospiraceae; genus Fimimorpha. The sequence goes on from JBKTKK010000001.1 coordinate 15,230, forward strand.
ATCAAATAATCTAACGTGGAAAGCGGCGTAATTTCCCCACAGGTTGCCACATCGATGTCTACCCGAAGGGTTGCTAAAAATGTGTCCGGATGATATTCTGGATACGTATGTACGGTAATATGACTTTTATCTAAATGAGCAGCAATCTCATTTCCCAATGCAGGAATCATAGATCCTTCTGCGATTAATAACGTCACACTCGCCCCTTGTGGCTCATAATCCTGGCTCGAAATATTAAGTACGGTAGCTCCAATCATATCGGCTACCTTTGTAAGTATGTTTGTTAGTCGGCTAGAATTGTATTGCTCATCAATATAGGCAATATAGTCTTTTTGTTCCCTAGGTGTTTTTGCATAACATACGTCATAAATATTAAAGCTTAATGACTTGGTTAAGTTATTGAACCCATATAGCTTTAGTTTTTCTCCCAAACCAATTACCTCCGTCCTTGATTACCCTTGTTATCCGAATTGACAACAAAAAAAAGCAAGTGAATGCACTACATGCACAACACTTGCGTTAAAATCGATTCTTTTCATTTTGATAATTAATTGGGTACAAAAAAGCTTTATCCAAAATAAACAACAAAAAAAGAACAGAGTCTATATAGCAAACATTTTACTTTTACTACTCTTATTGACCGTTTCACAAGTTTTGCGCTAGTTGCACACTGATTATTAAGTAATCAACTTATAAAATTTGAGCTTCAAACTCAATCAATAAGGCAATGATAGTATGCTTTGCATACTATCTGCCAATCGGCAGTTGACCCGGCTGTCCGTGTGGCCTCAACTCCTATAAGCGGAGTGGTCTAAAATATTTGCATGGAAATATCTCTATTCTTATAGCTATTCCATTACAGTTGTTCATAGGATGAAAGATTATGCTTTCTCATCCATACTAAACATAAAATAACATAATTTCCAAATATTGTCAATAATTATTTTGGATAGAAACAAAAAAGACCGCACGAAACCATTCTTGATTTCTTACAGCCCTTTCTGCGTTCTAATAATTTAATTTTATAGGTTTTTTTGTGTTACTCTTCTACTGCGCGATCCGTCCCATCATCTTCGTCTTCTTCATCATCAAAGAAATCGTCATCAAAGTCATCTTCGAAATCGTCTTCAAAATCTTCTAAATAGTCTGGCGTTAGAAAACGATAGACTGCATATGCTATACCTGCTACAGATGCGATTACACCTATAATAGCTAATATCCAAATTAAAGTATTTTTTTTCTTATCATCATCTTCTTTTTTCTTCAAAAATTCTGCAATTTTTGAAGCGTTAATCATCTCTTCTACTTTATTCATTGTATACACGTCCTTTCTATATTCTGCTCTTTTATCTATTATTACCCGCTATCGTTATTATATCATTCTTTTTATGTTTTTACTATAATAAAAAATTATTTTTTAATTAAATTTCTTTAACATCGCAAAACTTGCAAACATTCTCTTTTGACCAGCATTTTCGAAGTTAACCGTCACTTCAAAATCTTTCTTTCCTTCTTCTATTTCTAGAACAACGCCGCGGCCAAATTTAATGTGTCTTACGGTATCACCGACCTTATAGTCCAAGCCATCTGCTTTTGTCACAGAAAAGGCTTTACCACCGACGCTACTTTGTTTGGTAGAAAATCCCTGACTTGTCCCATTCGTATAGCCAGTTCCAAATCCCTTTGTCGTATTTGGCAATTCGAACAAAGATTTCCGATCCACCTTTGGTGAAGCTTGCCCAGTTGCTCCACTGCCAAAACGGCTTACCGCAGAAGAAAATCCTCCTGAAAAACCACTTCCGAATGAATTATTACTATTATATGCAGTGCGTGGCCGTTCCTCTTTACGCTTCAACAGGTGGGATGGTATTTCCTCGATAAATCGAGAAACTCGATTATACTGGGTTTCACCATGTAAGGTTCGCATCTTAGCAGCTGTTAAAGTCAAATGCTCCATTGCACGCGTAATACCAACATAACAAAGTCGTCTCTCTTCTTCGATATCGGTAGGATCTCCAGAATTCATTGACATGAAACTAGGGAACAACCCTTCTTCCATACCACATAAGTACACTTTCGGAAATTCCAGTCCCTTTGCTGCGTGTAGGGTCATTAGTACCAGGCGATTTGCCGAAGAATCTACCGTATCAATATCCGCAACTAAGGCGACTTCCTCCAAAAAGCCACTAAGCGTAATATCATCAGAATCATGTAGCTTCATATAATCAGCTGCTTTGCTGACAAATTCTTCGATATTTTCTTTTTTTTGCTGTGCCTTTTCATCTTCTAAAGTATCCAAATCTTCTAAATAGCCTGTATTTTCTATTACCGTTTCCATCAGTTCTGGTAAATCCATAAATTCGGCTTGGGTTCGAAAAACCATAATTTGTTTAACAAAGGATTGGAGTTTTGCTAATCCTCTTCCTATACCTGGAATTTGTTCTGCATTTTGCAGTGCAGTGAAAAAACTCACTTCTTTTTCATCCGCAAATTGCTGAACACGTTCTATTGTTGTCATACCGATTCCTCTTTTTGGTACATTGATAATACGGCGAACGGAAATATCATCTTTTCCATTATCAATGGTTTTCAAATAAGCTAAAATATCCTTAATTTCCTGTCTTTGATAGAAGTTTATACCACCAATTAAGCGATAAGGGATATTCATAGCAATACACTTTTCTTCTAATGCACGCGATTGGGCATTGGTACGATATAATACCGCACAATCGCTATATTGTAGGCCATCTTCTTCCACAGCACTGCGAACCCCTTTTATCACAGCATCTGCTTCCTGGTAGGCATCATCATATTGATTAAATTCAACTAAATCGCCCTCTCCCTTATCTGTCCACAACCTTTTTGATTTTCTTCCTTTGTTATTTCTTATCACTTCATTGGCACAATCCAAAATACTGGACGTAGATCGATAATTTTGTTCTAATTTTATTACCTTTGCACCAGGAAATGATTGTTCAAATCCTAGGATATTTGTAATATTGGCACCGCGAAATTTGTAAATAGACTGGTCATCGTCACCAACAACACATAGATTCTTATATTTTTTTGCTAATATGCTAACAAACTTAAATTGAACCGTATTCGTATCTTGGTATTCGTCAACCATAATATATCGAAAACGCTCTTGGTAATTTTCTAATACCTGTGGGTTGTTTTGAAACAGTTCTACTGCTTTTACGAGCAAATCATCAAAATCCAAAGCATTATTGCTACGTAACTGTTTTTGGTATTCGAAATACACTTTTGCTACCTGTTTTTGTCTGAAATCAGCGCCTGCGGTTAGTGCATATTCTTCCGGTGTTATCATTTCATTTTTCGCTGATGAAATTGCTGATAACATAGCTTTTTCCTTATACATCTTCGGATCTAAGTCTAATTTCTTAATTACTTGTCGCATCAACGTCTTTTGATCATCTGAATCATAAATCGTGAAATTTGTATCATAGCCTAAGAGATCAATATGTCTCCGCAAAATACGAACACAAGTTGAGTGAAAGGTAGCAACCCATATACTTTCCGCACCAAACCCAACCAAGCGGTCAACACGTTCCCGCATTTCTTCCGCTGCTTTATTCGTAAATGTAATTGCTAGTATATTCCAAGGGTTTACCCCTTTTTCTTCGATTAAATACGCTACTCTATGCGTTAACACTCTCGTTTTTCCAGATCCTGCGCCTGCCAAGATAAGTAAAGGTCCCTCTGTATGAAATACAGCTTCTTTTTGTTTATCATTCAATGAATCATATATACTCATAACTTCCTCCGTCTGAAAAAAAACGTGAAAACACTCAATCAAGAAGTCTTCACGTTTTATTTACTGAATGGTTAATCTATGAAAACGGTTGTTCGCTTTCCTAACATAGTATACACAATCCAAGCTCTTAAATCAACTTATATCCACAATTTCCGCAAAATTTTGTACCATTGGTTTTCGTACCACAATTTGGGCAAAAGTTCGGTATCGTTCCTTCTGTCGTTGGATTTTGCCTACTTAATTGCTCTGATGTCTTGTTTTCCTTCATCTGCTCAACCATTTGTTGCCCCATCATCATTCCTACCTGAATGGATGCCATGTCGGCCGCTGTACCTGAACCTCGGCCACCATTTCCAATGGAATCTGCCATGGCTACTTGGGTGTACTTATTCATATCTCCAACCATTGCTTGCGAAGCTGCCTTTGCTTGCATTTTCGCAACCTCTTCTGGATATGAAACACTTTGAATTTGAAAACCAGTAATTGTTATACCAATCTTTATCATTTCCATATCCAAATCTTGCGCAATGCCTTTTCCTATATCAAAAGCATTTGCCTGTAAATTAAACATATCCTTACCTTCCCGTACAATCCACTTCATTAAAAGTTGATCCACCATGGCAAGGACGCGGTCTTTCACGTCATCAATGGTAAATATTTTCTTTACCCCAGCTATTTTATCAATTAGCACGAAATAATCATCGATTTTACAAGTAAACGTGCCAAATGCACGAATTGGCATGCCTCCTGGCAAACCAGGTGCAGGTATACTAATGGCATTCTTAGTGCCCCATCGTATCGTGAATTCTTTTGTATTGACAAATAACACTTCGGCTCGAATACCACTATTAAAACCAAATTTAAACCCCTTTAATGTAGAGAGGAAAGGGATAATTTGCGATTCTATATCAAAACTACCTTCATCTGTAAAAATTCCCTCTACTTTTCCATTGTACATAAAGATAGCATCCTGTCCCTGACGTATAATGAGCTTACTACCCTTTTTTATTTCATCGTTGTTCCATTTCCAAAATAACACATCATCGCGATACTCCTGCCACTCAACGACATTTGCAAATTGGCCTCCAAAAAGTCCCATTTCAACCCTCCATCGTAATAATTAAAATCAATATACCAAAGGGGACAGGCAAAGGAATTCCCATACCAGTCCCCTATTTTTAAATTTATCTTTTATTGCATTTCTATCTTTCTATAATCCCATTTTTGCTTTTAGTGCGGCTAATTCATCTTCAACTGCTTCCTTAGGCGTCCCATCATATTTTGCCATCAAGTCCTCTACGCCATCCTCCTCTGCCTTTGAAGCATTTAATTCCGCCATAGCATTTGCTGTATCTAACATTTTGTTTGCTTTATCTTCCATACGGTCAAACGCAGAAAGATTATCGGCAGCTCCACTAATACTTGAACCTATTTTATGTCCACGCTCTTGGGTCTTAGCAACCGCAACCTTTGCTTTAATTGCATCTCTTCTAGAATTTAAAGTAGCAATATCCTGCACCAATTTATCATGCATTTGACGCATTTTTGCTGCATTATCTGCTGCTAATCGGTATGTCTGTTCCAAAGCGGTCTGTTTTTCTACTAATGCACTTTTTTCGTCAAAAATTGTTTTGCATCTGCATCGTACCAGCCATCACTGCCTTTTCTGCGTATATCTGCATTTTTGATACTTCTGCAATGCATTCATCCAACTCTCTTTTTGCACGGTTTTCTTCTGCCATTATTGAGGCTGTTTCTGCTTTTACTTTCCCCAAATCACTTTCTAAATTTCTCAAATACTGATCAATCATTTTTGCAGGATCTTCTGCCTTATCCATCAACGCATTAATATTAGCAGACATAATGTCTTTAAATCTTTGAATAACACCCATTTGAAATCCTCCTTCATTTGCGGACGTTGTTACCCGAACTGCTTATATTATATTATATTTCCTTGCCTTTGTCATTAGATTTTTCGTAGTTTAAGAAAAGCGTAATTTCCATGAAAATTTTATAAAATTGGAATTGTTTTTATTTACCTCTTGTCATATAGTAATGAAAACTATATAATAGAATAGTATTATTATCTTAATACGAATGAGGTGAATAAATGACCAATCAAGAAATGTATGATGTACTTATGGAAAAATTATCGAACTTAAACATATAAAACCGATGAAATTCCCAATATTGATTTATATATGGACCAAGTCACGACGTTTATGGACGAACATCTACAAAATGTGAAACGATATGACGAAGATAAAATTTTAACAAAAACAATGATTAATAACTATGCCAAAAATAATCTTCTACCACCGCCGATTAAAAAGAAATATACAAAAGATCATATGCTTTTGCTCATATTTATTTACTATTTTAAGAATTTCTTATCCATAAATGATATTAAGACGATCTTATCTCCGCTGACCAATAAATATTTTTCCTCAGAATCATCCCCAAATTTAGAAGATATCTACTCAGAAGTGTTTTCCTTTGAAAAAAATGGAATGGAAAAATTAAAGAAAGATATTGAACGCAAATTTATAGATTCAACCCAATCCTTTGCCCAAACTCCTGAGGATGAGAAGGACTATCTTCAACTATTTTCTTTTATCTGTATGCTTGGATTCGATATTTATTTGAAAAAGCAAATGTTAGAATCGATTATTGATGAATTAAAAACGAACGGAGAACCAAAATCTAAGAAATAACAGAAAACAGCGGTCAATCGAAACGATTAAGACCGCTGTCATTATTTACAATTACTCTTCCGCCTCTTCTTCTTTTCGTCTCTCAAATGTCATATCATAACCATCGTTACCAAAATTTAAGCTGCGATTCACACGGCTAATGGTTGCGGTTGAAGCTCCTGTTTTTTCCGCAATTTCCAAATAAGTATTCCCTGCTCGTAGCATCATAGCTACTTCGTATCGCTGGGATAAAGAAAGTAGTTCATTGACCGTGCAAACATCTTCAAAAAATGCATAACATTCTTCTACATCTTTCAGTGTTAAAATTGCACGAAACAGTGAATCCACTGCCGGTGTTTTGATTTTCTTGTTCATTACATTGACCTCTTTTCAAGTTAAGTAATCTCCCCCACACTGCAATATTTTAACACAGTAGCTTTTAAAAATCCACTATTTTTCCTTATACTTTTGAATATATTTCTTGAATTGTTCTACGGATTGGTTTACAATCAGGTTTTCAGGAAACTTCAATTCTTTTAATAAACTTTCAACAAATGGGAAATTACCGATTGCATCCATAAAGTGAGCATCACTATCAATTACAATGGGCTGCTCATATTTAATACAATACGAAAGCATTTCTTTATAATTTTCGTTTGCATTTAAACGGAATCCATTGGGATTGAGAGAACTATTATTTACTTCTAATAGCTTTCCATTTTCCTTTGCTGCTTTTACAATGGGTTCATACTCTAATGGAAAACGCCCATCATCTGGATGACCAATAATATCTATATAAGGATTTTCAATTGCACCTATCACCCCTGCTGTATTCTCTGCTCTTCCTCCTGGTTTTAAGCATGGTAAATGCATACTTGCTATTGTCACATCCAGCTTCTTTATGGTAGAAACGGGTAAATCCACTGTTCCCTTGTAATCAATAATATTTAATTCGGCACCAAGAATAAGTTCAATACCGTATTTCTCCATAATGACCTCACGGTTGACGGCTTTTAAGTTTTGAAAATAAAATTCGTGGCATGTACCTGGCATTTTTGGTGCATGTTCCGTAATGCCTAAAATTTTCAGTCCTCTCTTTGATGCTGCATCTACCATTTCTAACATACTATTATATGCATGACCACTTGCTATCGTATGGGTGTGTGTATCTAGTAATATATTCATAATTTACTCCTGTATTCTATCGACGTGAAAACATTGTGCTACAAACTCTAGTATACCATATAATGTCAATGAAAATGAGCAAGAAAAATATAACTATGCATGCACATATTGAATTGTCAACCCGTATTATGTAGTAATCGATCAGTCGGAGGAGTATATGAAAAAGAATTTTAAGAAGATAATTATGGTGGTATTCGTCATTGCCATAACAATAATACCGCTTTCCGCATGTAAAAAAGGTAACAACAACGGAAAAGAATTAACAAAATTAAATTTAAACGAAGTAGCCCACTCGATTTTTTATGCACCGCAATATGTCGCTATTGAGAAAGGGTATTTTAAAGATGAGGGCATTGATCTCACCCTTACAACTGGCTTTGGCGCCGATAAAGTTATGACTGCATTAATTAGCGGTGATGCAGACATTGGCTTTATGGGAAGCGAATCATCCATTTATATTTATGCGGAAGGATCGGAAGATTACGCGGTAAACTTTGCTCAACTTACGCAACGAGCTGGTAATTTCTTAGTTAGTCGCCAAGATGAACCGAATTTTAAATGGACCGATTTAAAAGGAAAGACGGTTATCGGTGGTCGTGCAGGTGGTATGCCTGAAATGGTATTTGAGTATATTCTCAAAAAGAATGGCCTTGATCCAACAAAGGACCTTACTATCATACAAAATATTGACTTTGGCGCCACTGCAGCAGCTTTTTCCGGTGGGCAAGGAGATTATTCTGTAGAATTCGAACCATCTGCCACCACTCTGGAATTAGAAAATGCCGGACGCGTCGTTGCATCTTTAGGGGTAGACTCTGGCTATGTACCATATACTGCATACTGCGTAAAGCAGAGTTATTTAAAAGATAACCAAGAAGTAATTCAAGGTTTTACAAATGCTCTTCAAAAAGGTATGGATTTTGTAAATTCCCATACAGCAGAAGAAATTGCAAAGGTGATTGCACCCCAGTTTAAAGAAACAGATGAAAAAACAATTGCAATTATTGTAGCTCGTTATAAAGATCAAAATACTTGGAAAGAAGATTTAATCTTTAATGAGGACAGTTTTGACTTACTCCAAAACATTCTTCAAGAAGCAGGCCAATTGGATCAGAAAGTGCCTTACACGGATTTAGTTACAACAGACTTTGCCAAAAAGGCAACTGAAAAATAAGCAAAAAGGGCTTTCGCAAAAACTACGAAAGCCCCTTTTTCATTCCCATAACTTCCACACTTCGGGTCGATACCCAGTGGTGGCCTTCTTTCCATTGCGGACAATCGGCGTCCGAAAAAGTTTTGGATTTTCCATTAATTTTTCAAACCAATCCTCTTTGACTAGATATTGAATCATGCAATAATCTCTTGCTTTTTCGTCCACTACATTTTCAATTCCCCCTAGCGCTGCTATAACACTTGTTAGCTCTCCTTTGCTAAGACCTTTCGCCAAAATATCTACCGATTTATACTTAATTCCACGTTCTTTAAAATAACGTTCTGCTTTTTTTGTTTCAAAACATTTTAATTTTCCAAATATTTGTACATTCATTTAAATTTTACCTCACTTTAAAATGCCAACTTATACTGACGGATCAAATCTGTCAGTCCTTATGATCATCGGCTCTATTTAAACTTTTATGTCGACTCTTCTTTACTACTTTGCGGATAATAACAAAGCTAAGCCCTATTAGGATACCCCAAATAATAAAATATGGCAGGGAACTCACTAACCAAATGCTTATCGCTTTTATGTCATCCCCAATTTGACCTAAATTCCGAATGAGCTTTACTTTAATCTCACCCCAAAACGAAGTTTCTATCTTTGTTATTCTTTCTACTTCCTCAATTAATAAAGTAATGGTACTGTAATCTATTAAATTGTCATAGGTACGTAATTGGAACTCATAATTCTCTAACTCATAGCGGACATCCGTGAGCCGTGATTGTATTTTAATGATATCATCAAGAGCCTCTGCTTTTTCCATTAGAGCCAACAGGCTGTCTTGCTCAATTTTTAAGGCCTTTATATGACTTTCGGTATCTACATAGTCTAACGTAACATCCTTAATCGTTTCACTTTTATTCGTTACGTTAGCAATTTCTGTCACCTGACTTAAAAATGCATCGACTCCTTCTGATGGGATACGTATAATGAGTGTTCCAAAGCGGTTGCCCGTGTAATTATAACTATTTCCTGAAATGTCAGAGTTTTCAACGTAACCACCTAATTGATTCACTTGCTCATCCATACGACTCAATAATAGGTCGAAATCTTTTGTTTCTAAGTTAAGGTTTACATTGCGAATTAACTTTCTTACACCTATATCTAGAATTTGATTACCCGATGACTCCGTATCCTCTAGCATTTCGTTCTTAACGCCACCACTATCCGTATTATAACTGATTTCTTGTGTTGAACTATCATTGCTTGACTTCGACTGCCCACATCCTGTAAAGACAACCATTATCAATAATACAGAAAAATCATTTTAAAATTTTATTTTTCTTTTTCATCCTCCATACCCCTTCCTTAATCTTTCAAACCTATATCCACTGGAACAATATATTCAACTTCATCCACCTCCCACAATAATTGATACGATTTATCTATGTCTAAGAAATGCTCCAATGTTATAGGTACAGACAATTGTTCCGTTTGACTAGCCTCCACTATAGTTTTTTCAATAAAGCCATTTCCTATTTCTTGCCAACGCTGCCCATCCCATTCTTGTAGCCGACATAATGACTCAATTGTCACATTCTCCTCATACACATTTGTATAGAGCATCGTTGCTACCACCTTTGTCGTGTTTAATTGATAGTTTAGTTCTGCATGGGGAAGCTGTTCCGCCCCTGCAATGGCTGTCTTATCCTGGCTAAGTTCTATTTCCGCTTCGTCCTTCTCTAAAAACATATCGTTTGCCTTGTTGCTTGAAACCGACTTGTTATCACTTTTTTTCACTCCTATAACGATTGGAATTGTTATCCCTATGAGTATGGCAAAACCAGCTGCCGTCAGAAGCACTTTTTTTATCACCTGTTTTAAATGCTTCTGATAAACTAAGCGTATCATACGATGTTCAAAGGATGGTGAAAATTGATGCATCTGTTCCATGTCTTTCTTATCTGGAATCTTTGACAATTCGCGTTCCATATAACAGTTAAAAGCATCTGTCAAAATAGATCTGTTATTCTTTTCCTCCATCATTTTCCTCCTTAATCATTTGCTGTAATTTCTTTCGCGCTCGAAAAATTCGTACATTTACCGTTTTTTGCGTAATGTTTAGCAGGTCTGCAATTTCAATCTCTTTTAATTGATGTACATATTTATATTCAAATACAACGCGATAAATTTCATCAAGATTCGATATACACCGTAATAATTCTTCATAACCAGTCTGTGAAAGATACTCATCTAAAATATCTCTAACCTCTCCCTGAATGTCCTCATCTTGTTCCTCAAAGCTGTAGGCTGGATGTTTGTTTTTTTTGCGTAAAATATCAATGGCTTTACTTTTTGTAACTGTCATTAGAAACTTTTTTGTCGATGGACTTTCTAATGACTGAATTTTATCCATATGCCTTGTTAATGCAATGAATGCATCCTGTACCGCATCCTCTGCCAAATATCTATCATTTAATATGCCATTTGCAATATACCACATAAAAGACTTGTAATTTTGATAAAGTTGAATAAACTTTACCCTATCTTCCTTCGTATCTATCATGTACAGAAAAATATACATATACGCCCCCCATAAGTACTAATTAAATCACCTCTATTAAGTTAACGATTGTTTTTCGTAATTTACTACACGTTTTAATATAATTATTGCGCAGGGTTGAATGCAAAACTAACTTATGCCTATAATCTAGAAAACAGGAACTGGTTATACCAATTCCTGTCCTGTCTATCCTATTTCTTATTTATATGCTTTAAGCCATTGATAGCGACACCATACATTAATCTTATCATTTAAAAAGAGGCTTTGTACAATATTGTAAGTTAGATCAAACATCTTCTTTCCCTCTAAAACATTCAAATTCGAACGTTTATACATAAAATAAGAAGCTCCACATATTAAACCGGTCGCATACTCTTTCCACGAGGAATATAAGGATAGTACCCGTTCCATCATGCCTCCAACCAAATCATGAAAATCTTCTTCCTCTACAATACCACAAGCATAGGCTAGCTTTAATACGCCAATTTTTTCACTGCAGTCCCATGCGTAGAATCCCCCAGTCCCAACATAATCCTTGAATATTGCAGCATATTCCATACACCCCTCGAACAATCTTCTAGCTTCGGGCTTTAAACCGTCAAGATTATACTTTGCTTTTCCCCCCCAAAATTTTAAAAATTGTTCATAATTATCACCACAGTCAAACTGTGCATTGCAGTGTTCGATTAATGTTTGGTAATCATAAATTCCAAATAATTTATTTAAATAAGCTAAAACTTCTTTCTTTTCTTCCTCGTTCTTACAAAGATATAACTCATCTATTGCAATGAGGCGATTGATGCCAGGTATCTTACGCATAGACGATACTGCCCCCAGTAGGAAACCAAATTTCTTTTTCCCACAAGTATCTTTACCTGATATCCCCCGTTTGGAAAGCTCATCCATTCCTGCCCACATTTTATTCAGCTTTTCATATTCCTCTTCTTTTGGAAATGCAGATAAGCCGTATTGATCTTCCATATCATTTGCCATCTTATACTTCTCCTCTCAGTATCCTTTACTCACTCCCATCCCCTAATTGTCTCGTCTAATTGTGAAAACGGGATTTCTCTTATCTATTATAACATAAAACAGTTCAATTACGAATGAAAACTTATTTAAAATTTTGTAATCACTCATCCAATCACAAGAAATATTGTACATTTTTTTACTATAATTGATAATTATTTTGGATTATTGCTATTTTTCTACATTGATTTAATATTTCATCAACTTATAATTGACTGAATATCCATATAGTCATATACTGATGGTAGAAAATAACAGGGAGGAAATATTTATGAACACAAAAAACGATTTTTTTGACTGGACCTCTCTGCAAAATTGCAACGATTTCGATATGGTTATCCATTCTGTTTTTTCATCGGGATTTTGCATGGACGTAGAAACAGGAATAATGTGTTTTACTAGAAAGGCTGCTTTCGCTATCGCTCCTTTTAACCATGAACCGTTTAAAAATATCTCTGCAAAAGATTTCACCTATTATCTAACGGTACAAACAGGGGAGGCCTTTTTTAAAAGAAGTCGATCTAATAAAGCGTGAAATAAAACGCACTTCAATCGTGCATATAGCATCTATTTCGGATGAGAAACCAATTCATTCCATCATCTGGATGATGAAAATGCCTAATAGCGGGCATATCATTGGTATATTACACGGTAATGCATGTGTTATGGATGATTATAATGCTAAATTAGAATTGATGAATGATGAGCTGAACAAGGCACAAATCATTAATAATTTAATTGTAGAAGGGGCTTCCGATTATGTGTATCAATTAGATGTTGTTAACGATACTTGTACCTTTTCTCTTATTTGGGTCAATTCCCATAATCTTGGTTCCTTCCCGGTCAACTGCAACTGCATTATCCCCTGAAAGGATGACTCCCACATCCACTGGATCTACCGGTGCAGGTGTATTCCCTTCTCCACCAATAATTCCATCAATAATCACTAAATTAGGTTGAAATAAATACAACAAATCTGCTAACTTTTTATTTATGTAATAATTGTGATTTCTTTCTCTTAAAAAATATGGAATTGTTCCCATGGCATTTTTAAAACCTAGCGTCACACCGGTATATACGTTTGTCTTTAACTTTGGGACAGCGATATAGTAAGATTCACCACGTACTACTTCATCTAATATTTCAGGAATATAAACTTCCTTCATAACTTCTGCCTTTGGAACCATATATCGGACGACACTGCATGTTTATAATTTTTCTGTAAACTGCAGTCTTTTATCTAATTCATCAAGATTCTCATATACAGCTTTATAAATTGCCTTTACATCCTCTCTAGCAAAGTATTCTTCTGTTCCATAATTTTGGGGTAACGCAACATAATCATTACGAAAGTTCATTTTTTCTGCTTCCGTTATTACCACATAATTTTTTATGCCGATACTTCCTTTATCTGTCATAGATTGTCCAATACAACGCTATTCTACACAGAAAGCATTGAAAAGTCTTGTGGATTTTTCCAGCGTTCCCACGAGCAATACCGCATACACAAAAAGACACGATTCTATCATAATAAGAAGATCACTTTAGTATTTTCTGATCAAAGTAATCTTCTTTCCTAGCGACACGGACAAAAGTCTGTTTAAATACTATTTTTAATTCTTCTTACAATATCATTTGCATTCTTATAAATCGTATCTGGCTGAAAACCAATAAAAAATCTACCGTCCTCATAAAGAATTTTTCCATTTACCATCGTCAATTTAATATTATGTTTGCTACCGCTGTATACAATATTTTTCGGAATATTGTTTAATGGCTGCATATTCGGTTGATTTAAATCAAGCATAATTAGGTCCGCGTTCTTTCCTTTTGCTAGGACATCACAATCCGCTAACCCCATTGCAATTGCTCCACCTACCGTTGCCATTCTTAATACTTGATGCGCATCAACAGCCGATGCATCCTCTTGACATAATTTTGCTAGTCCCGTTGTCAGGAACATTTCCCGAAACATATCCAAACAGTTGTTACTTGCCGGCCCATCTGTGCCAATTGCAACATTAATGCCCAAATCTAGCATCTTTTGAACTGGAGCAATTCCGCTTGCAAGCTTAACATTGGAACCTGGATTTGTTACAACGGTTAGTTTGTTCATTTTAAAAATATTAAGGTCTTCCTCGGACATATGAACGCAATGATATCCTCCACCGCCATAGGCATAAATTCCTACATCCTCAAATAATCTTGTTGGCGTTACACCGTATTTTTCCAAGCATTGTCTAACTTCTGCCTTTGTTTCTGAATTGTGTGTAAATACAGGTGCTTCATATTTCCTTGCTAATTTTGCCACCCCTTCTAATAAATTTCTTGATGTCGTATATTCTGCATGAAATCCAAGGCAAAAACGGATCAACTCATTGTTACTGTTAAATTTCTCATAATATTCTTCCAATTTATCAATGGATTGGGTAAAATCATTCAGTCCACTTGTTAGTACTGTTCGAAATCCACAGTCAATGGATGCCTGCGCGATCGTATCAGGTGTTAAATACATATCAAAATTCGCTGTAATTCCACTTGTCAAATACTCCATTATGGCCAATATTGATAAATAATAAATATCCTCTGGCGTTAATTTCGCCTCCATTGGAAACACTTGCTTTTGCAACCAATCTAACAACGGTAAATCATCGGCATAGGAACGTAAAAATGTCATACCAGAATGGGTGTGGGCGTTTTTAAATCCGGGCATTAACAAATTACCATTTGCATTAATCTGTCGGTCCCACTTCCGTTTCTCTGCTTCTGTGTCATTTTCCTCCCCTACATAAGTAATTTTATTTTCTTCTACCCAAACCTCCCCGTCTATTAAATTGAAATCTTCCATTGTAAGAATCCTTGCATTATAAAATCGTACTTGCATAACCCCTCCTATTTCAATTAACGTTTTCCTTTTTCGTATACTTCTCCCAAGGCTCTCGGTGCCATATTTTCTCCCGAGAAAAAGATTAATAATATTATTGTTACAGCATATGGTAAAATCATCGCTAAATCGGAAAAGCTACCCGGCATATTCAAAATCTGCACCAATTGAAATCCACCTGAGCGTGCGAATCCAAATAGTAAACATGCGAACAAAGTAGGAATCATCTTCCAGTTGCCAAAAATCATCGCAGCAATGGCAAGATATCCATAGCCTACATAGATAGATGAAGAAAAACTAGCAGATATAGAATAAGCAAAGCAAATGCCACCTAAACCAGATAAGGCCCCCGAGACCATTACCGCTGCAAGTCGTACTTTTCCAACTTCTAGACCTGCAGCATCAACTGCATGTGGATTTTCCCCGCAACCTCTAAGATGCATTCCAAACCTTGTTTTATATAAAAGATACCATGCAACAATGGCAATGACAATAATGATTACTTCAAATGGGTAAATATTTCGGAACATGGCACCAATCACTGGTATTTCAGATAAACCGGGTATCGAAAAACGATTTGATACCCCTAGTTGAAATTTTTCAGACGGTGCTTTAAATATTACCTTATTTATTTCTTTGGTCAGAAAAGAGGTCAATGCCATTGCTAATATATTGATAACAATCCCACTTATGACCTGGTTCGCTTTTAAACGTATGCAAAGTAGTGCATGTACCAAAGCGTATACAAGACCACCTAGAGAGGCTGCAATCAATGCAATATAAAAGGGGGTTTTAGAATCTACTGGAAAATATCTTGCTACAATGACTGCAGCAAGTGCGCCAAAAAAAGCACCTACTCCTTGTAACCCTTCTAACGCTAAGTTTGTAATACCACTTTTTTCACTATAAATACCGCCTACTGCGATAATAAACAGTGGTAAGGCAAATGATAAACCATCTATAATTATTGTATCCATACTTACCTCCCTTTTTTATTATTTTGTTTTTTTCGCTTAGATTTTTCTAAAATATAATGAATAAAAGCGGAACAAGCACTAAATAACAAAATAATTCCAGTTATAACAGATGTCATTTCAGGAAAAATGCCAGAGGCAGAACTCATATACGTGCTCCCTTTATTGATTACTGTGATTAACAACGAAGAGGCAAGTATCCCAAATGGGTGATTGGCACCTAACAACGATACCGCAATTGCATCAAACCCAGTTGTCGGTAAAACGCCTGGTTGTATAGAAGAAAAATACCCTAGATAATAAGTCACTCCAGCCAAACCAGCCAATGCGCCCGATATTATCATCGCCATTACCATACGATAACCTACCGCAATACCAGCATATTTTGCCGCCTTTCTTCCAGTACCAATTGCTTTAATCTCAAAGCCTGCTTTCGTATATTTTATTAAAAACCAAATATAAAAAACGGCTATAATTGCAAGAATAATTCCATATGGAATATCCATCTTCAAATTCCCAATTAATTGATCACTTTTTGTTAACTTCGCAGCTGCCTGTACTGGATTGGACTGCCGAGATACAGGATTAACATAATAGGTATTGATAAAAAAACTAATTGTATATTGTGCAATGTAATTAAACATAATTGTGGATACAACTTCATTAATATTAAAGCGATATTTTAGCCAGCCTACAATTGCCCCCATCAATCCGCCCACTATAATTGCAACTACAATAACAAGTGGCTTGGAAACAATTGCAGGTAATGAACTGTAACCAACGAAAATTGACGCTAGAAAACCCGCTGATAACATCTGGCCAGATACTCCAATATTAAATAAGCCAGCTTTTAGAGCAATCGCTACGGATAAGGAGGCTAATATCATCGGGGTCCAGGCATTTAATAAACTCATAAAGTCTGTCAACATGCTTTTATAGCCAGGATATTTGGGTTTTGGATATAGACCAGAACCTTGTAAAAGATTCAAATACGCTGTAAATGGATTCGTTCCCAGTAATGCAATAAATATTGCACAAATGAGTAAACTTAAAATAACTAAAAATAAAGGTACCGCCAAAGGCCCTAAGCTCCCCTGCTTCTTACGTTTTAGGATATCAGGTACCCTCTTATCTCTTATCTGCTTCATTTTCTTTCGCTCCCATCATATACTGGCCTATTTCGCTGGCTGTTAGGGTATGCGCTTCTGCAATGGTATTTATTGCACCATTGTATATAACAGCAATGGTATCTGCGCAGTTCATGACCTCATCCAATTCTAGAGAAATTAGCAAAATAGCTTTTCCATTATCTCGCTCATGAATCATTTGCCTGTGTATATTTTCAATTGCTCCAACATCCAACCCTCTTGTCGGTTGAACAAAAATAATCAAGGAAGAAGGCATATCGAGTTCCCTTGCTATAATCGCTTTTTGCTGATTTCCACCACTCATTGACCGTACAACTGTTTTAGTCCCATTGGCACATCTTATATCGTATCTTTTTATAAGATCCTTAGCCTTTTTTTCTATTTCCTCCCTATTTAAAATATCTTTATTTAAAATAGGTGGTGCTGTGTAACTTTTTAAAACTAAATTATTTTCGAGTGAAAAATTTAATATTAATCCTTCTTCTTGCCGATCTTCTGGAATATAGGAAATTCCAGCTTTAATTCTATTTTTAATAGATTCGGTCGTTATATCTTTTCCATTCAATTTAATGGTTCCTTTTTTGACTGGCATCATCCCATAAATGGCATCTGCGATCTCAATCTGACCATTTCCAGCTACTCCAGCAATGGCTAAGATTTCTCCTTTACGAATCGAAAAAGATACGTCATTAACGACAGGAAAGTTTTCTTGATTAAATACCGTTAGCCCACTTACTTCTAATACATTTTCTCCAAATTTCGGTTTTTGTTTTTTTAATTCTAGCTCCACTTCTCGACCGACCATATGTCTAGCTAATTCATTTATAGGTGTCGTTTTCATGTCATAGATACCCGTTAACTTTCCACGGCACATAACTGCACACCGATCTGCTACCTTTTTTATTTCCTGTAATTTGTGCGTGATTAAAATAATCGTTTTTCCATCTGCTTTTAAATTTTCAATGATTTGAAGTAAAAAGTCTATTTCTTGTGGGGTAAGTACTGCTGTTGGTTCATCAAATATTAAAATTTCTGCATCCCGATAAAGCATTTTTAGAATTTCTACACGTTGCCTTACGGAAACGCTTACCTCGTCGATTCTCTTATCTGGATCTACTTCCAAACCGAATCTAGTGGATAACTCTTTTATTTGCTTAGATGCTACTTTCTTATCGACGTATGGCAAAAAACCAAGGAAATGTCCAATTGGTTCCTGTCCCATTACTATATTTTCTGCTATTGTATAATCTGGTACGAGCTTAAAGTGTTGATGTACCATTCCGATATTAAGTTTTGCTGCATGATTTGGTGAAGTAATCGTAACTTTTTTGCCTCGGATAAAAATTTCCCCAAAATCCGGTTCATACATTCCAAACAGTATACTCATAAGTGTTGATTTTCCTGCACCATTCTCTCCCAATAATGCAAATACTTCACCCTTTTTTATTCCCAATGTAACATCATCATTCGCTATAATTCCTGGAAAACGTTTTATTATATGCTTCATTTCTACGATATAATCAGACATAAGATTCACCTTTTTCTTTGTAATCTTCTAATAGCATAACCAATTCATAAAATTTTACCGTCAAAATACAATTTATTCTTGTTTCGCACCAATACTTCCAAAAAAACAGTGATACACAAGCATAAATAAATGCTTATATATCACTGCTTTTTAATAGATATTGGATTTATAATCCCTTGAAATTACTTGGGGATTGTCCATCAATGGAGGAAGGCGGAATAACTTCTCCCGCTTTGACTAAGTCATATGCAGCGTCCAATTTTTCTATCGTATCATTGGATAATTGATTTCTACCTTCGGTTTTTACAAAACCAGTTGAGTCCGTATCCGCCTTACAGATAACATTCGCACCTTGGAAGGACCCATCTCTGATTTTTACTAATTGCTCATTAACATTTTTCCCCATTACCTTTAATGCGCTGGTTAATACAATATTGCTATTTCCATTTATTCCATCATCGTATTGATCCACATCACATCCTATAACTTTTATTCCAGTCGCTTCTTTTGCTGCAGTAAAAACACCATTGCCCGATCCACCAGCTGCTACAAATAAAATATCGCAACCAGCATCAATTAAGGCCTGGCCAACTACCTTTCCTTTTGCTTCGTCGCCAAAACTCCCTATATAGTTGCCTCCAACATTTTTCCCATTGCTATCGGTACCGGCATAGGATGGTAAGGATACTAGCTCTACATTTTTTTGATACTGTTTATTAACATAATTTACTCCAGATTCAAATCCATATTGATAATTTACGTTAGATGGAAAGGCAATACCGTTTACAACTGCTACTTTTCCTGTTTGTGTTTCCAATGCTGCTGCCATTCCTGCAAAAAAGCCACTTTCCTGTTCGGCGAATTTCATACCGTAAACATTTTCGCAAACAGCTTCATTTCCATCTGCACCCATAGGTGCCCCATCAACTAAAATAAACTTTGTATCCGGATTGTCTTGTGCTAAAACTCCGATTCCTTCAAATTGATAACCACAGCAAACAAAAACATCATAATCTGCTACAACATCGGCAACTGCCGAAACTGCAGCTTGGGGATCACCAGAAGATTCTTGAATCGGTGTAACCGTTGCATCCGGATTATCTTTTATAAAAGCTTGTAATCCGCTATAAATTTCCTGATTGAAACTACCATCATCAACACCAGTTGGACTGGTAACAATCGCTATTTTTAGTGCTTTTGTATTGGTATTGCTCTGTGATTGTTTCGATTCATCCAAAGAGGACATACCTCCACTTTGACTGCTTGGGTTGTCATTATTTTTGTTATCATTACCTGAACAACCACTTAACAGCATAGTAGTGAGTAATAAAATCCCCAAAACACGCTTCGTTACTCTTCGTTTCATAACCTAACAAACCTGTTTCTGTTGTACCTTATAATATGCACAACAGCTCCTTTCCATTTCTTCTTGAAATTTCCTATTTTAGTATTTGTATCAAGCCTATATTTTATCCATTTACTTTTGAAAATTTTATGGTACAAAAAAAGCGCCACTTAGCAAAAACGAAATGGCGCATAAAATAGGAAAAATGTTAGCAAGGGAATTGCGGCTTACCTGGCTTTATAAGCATCATAACTTTCCTGCCATACCTCTTCTAAAACCGGTAATCCCAATAAATCCACCTGATCTAAATAAGTATCAAAAGATGAAAAAGGTTCTTCCCCTAACACATATTTTTGTCTCATAGTATTTATATAGTCAATCATTCCTTCTGTAGCTTCATTCACCTTATCATCCTGTTCTGGTGATAGCATGATTGGGTAAGGCATAGTTAAATCCTCCCCTTTTGACCATATGGTACAGGCATTAATAAATGCGTCTGACTTTGTAGAAAGTATGAACTTACTATATTGTCCAAAAGATGGTAAAAACATAATTTGTGGATCGATATATAATTTTAGTCTTTGAATCTTTGTACCGTTATAATCAACTTCTTCAAACATCTCTTCTTTGATCTTCATCTCTCCATTAACTACTTCGTAACTTTCACCTTCAATACCCCAATTTAGCAATTTGGATCCTTCTTCCGAATACAGATAATCAATTAGAAAAGCCGCCGCTTCGGGGTTTTTACAATTTGAGGTTATAACCGTTGTATCACGACTAAATGAGGCTAAACTAAAATAGTTGTAATGAGTACCGTCAGCCGTTTTCGGCCAAGGTGCCGCAACAAATTCAGCATTTGGAACCTTTTCCTTTAATTTGCTTAAGTACGAGTCATCTTCATTCAACTGTTCCGCTCGACCTTTCCACGCACCAGCCAGATTATTTATAACACGTTCTTCTTGTATTTCTAAAGAAGTCCCGTCAAACATATTGTATATTAGCCCTTCACTATACCATTTATTCATTTCTTCTAGAAATCCCTTATAATACTCACTTCCCATACCATAAATAACCGTACCATCCTCTTGTACGGTAGCATCCTTTCCTATGCCATATGCACAAAGAAAGTATTTCCAACCGCTTGAGCCTAAGGATAGTGGTTCCTCATCTTGAATGCCATTGCCGTTAGGATCCTGTGTTTTAAAAGCCTTTAACACCTCATACCACTCGTCCATAGTCGTCGGTACATCTTTCCCCACTGCATCTAACCAGTCTTTGCGGATTACCAATCCATCAACTGTTTGAGATACCCGATCTTCTTCATTTTCCAAATCAAATAGTCTACTAAAATAAGTATATTCACCACTATCTAGCTTTAAATCATTGGCCATTTGTGGGTGTTCTTCTAAGATATTTTTTAAGTTTGGCATATACTTATCAATTAATTCATCTAGCTGTATTGAGATTCCATCTTTAAACATGGCAGGCAACCGCCCTGGATATTTCATCATATTTTTCGCTGTTATAATATCCGGATACGTTGCAGATGTCATCATTGGAAGATAAGAGTCATAGTTTGTTATTACTTCAAACTCTATATTAATATTAGTAGCCTCCTCAATTGCCTTAATTGACTCCATTTCATTCCACAATGTTTGTACATACTCTGGTTCTTTTTCTGCAACAATATACCATTTTAGTGTAACATTTTCTGGCCATTTTTCTATTTCTGCAGATTGGGAACTTGAGGGAGCTTTACTTGTTGCTGTGTTTGCTTCTGTACTTTGCGTTTCACTGCTTGTTTTTGATGGCTGTGTATTTGATTTCTTGTTGCCACAGCCACCAAGCATTGATGCTACTGTTACCATAGATAGTAATAAGGAAATAACCTTTTTGTTCATAAAAACCCTCCCACCTCTTTTTATTCATAACAACTACGCTTGCTATGAATAGTGTATCGGATTATTTGTAATTTATCTTGTATTATAGCGCTAAGAACTTGTAATTTTGTTCAATTTTATTGAATTTATCGTTTTTAGTCACAAATAATTAAACATTTTATATAGTATCCTCCTATTTCACAATAAGAAATCGTTATATTGTTCAGTTTCAAATAAAAAAGCCCTGACTATTATGTCAGGGCCTGTTTCTATATTCTCTTGGTGATACTCCGATATATTTTTTAAAAACTCGATTAAAATATGAACTGCTATTAAAACCATTCGTTAATGCTACATCAGTAATCGTATTGCTGCTTGCCCGCAAATCCATACAACTCTTGCTTATTCGCAAAGAATCTAAATATTCAAAAACAGTACAAGACATAACCTCTCGAAAGCAGCAGGTTATACTAGTTTTACTCAATCCCGTATCCCTTGTTATCTGATCCATCGTGACTCGCTCTGCATAATGTTTCGAAAGATATTCAAGTACTGGTCGAATCCTCTCGTACTTACCTAATTTTATTGGACCGTCCTTTTCAATGTTTCCCTTTCTTAAATCAAATCGATAAAGGTTCATCAATATATTAAGTAGACATGACTGGATCATAACAGGATAACCCGCATCCTTTTTCTTATACTCCTTTAACAGCTTTTGTAATTGTGTCTTCACTTCTCCATACTCGACTGTGTCTCTCTCATATAACTCTTTAAAATACACCTTCCTTTTATAAAACGGAATTATATGGCAATAATCATTTTGCCCTGTCCATAGAATCTTTGGATCAAATGTTATTACAAGAATTCTTATATCACTTGTTGTAGCAGCCTTATGATAAATCATATTATGAAAAAGGTAAATATCCCCTTCGTTTATACCAACTTTCTCATCTTCAATGTAATAAGTTCCTGTCCCTCTTACTATATAATTAATTTCCCAACAATCATGTCTGTGTAATTTACGTGAATCATCTTTCAGTAATTCATCCATGAAAAAAAGTCTAAATGCGAAATCTTTATCCATTGGCACCTGTTCAACAACATACCCATTCTCCATAAATCACCTCTAAGATTCTCCTATTCAATCATACTAAGTGATAAAATACCAAATTGCGATTCCCTTGTTTCAATGTCATCTTCCCTACGATCAATGATTTCTCCCCATTTACCATTATCCTCTAATGTTTGGTAGGGTAAATTTTCTTTTGTCGTAAATAAAATTCGTTCCACCGACCATGCATTCTGGCTAAAAGCCCCCCTCTTTTCATAGCAACTTTTTCCATCCTCTATACAAATTTTAAAACAACTATTTATACAATCAATTGTCCATTGTATTTTATACTCCCTACCACAAACATAGGTAGCGATAGGATAGTTAACACCACTATTTTTAACATAAATTGATTGATCTGGATCAAAATAAATTGCAACTGGTACATTGCCACAATGATTTTGTATCTCAATTGTAACCTTTGCGTGTTCTTCTATAGCAAATGGAATGCAAGTGATTTCCAACACAGCGTGCTGAGTTTCTGGAAAGATTCTCATAGCTCTTGCTCGATCAAAGGGGTCTTTGTCATAGAGCATTAGTAAGCGTCGTTTCCCATGATATTCTTCCACCCTTACCTTACATAAACGGGGCCCATAAATATTCCAGTTTGGTATGTACGCACCTATTAAAAAATCATCAAATACTTCATTAAGCTTAGTACTCTCTGTTTCACTTAAATCCGCAGGAATTCTTGCTACCCATATGTCTTCTTTATTTACACTATAAGTAATCCATATGCCACCATCCTTTGGCTGCGGATTATATTCGCAAATACCTCTTACATATTGTGCACCTAAATTTTTATATAAACCAGGGTAACGACAAGGGCTTATCTCGGGCGTAATACAAAGCATGTTCTCATAATTTTCTCCATCTTCGCTAATATTTAATGCCAGCGGCCAACGATGTTGAGAGTCCTTACTTGGATTGTAAATTAAAACATATTTCTCTCCTGATGTTTTTTGAGCCCAAATTTTACCTGTTGATGTAACAATTGAACTTTCATACACAATATCACTCCAGCTATGGCCTCCATCTAAACTAGATGTTACATATCCATTTTTATAAAATCCGTAAATCTTTCCCGATGGACAGGTATAATAGAAAAAGCTTCTCTTTCTTCACCCCCCTGAAAAATTGCTTCATAGCGTTGTTCTTCCCACCATTGTTTTATTACCAGTGGATGATTTAATATTTCATTGCAATCCCCTATAAATTCTTCATCATTCGATTCTGTATAAATCGGAAAAGCCTTCGTATTTTCCCTAGTAAATCCAACCGCTTCATTAAAATATATAAAATATATATTGGACCAAGTAAGATCTTCTTTTATTTCCCGTATCACTCTTCCGACCCCATAACCTTTATTCGGAGCAATATTCGGTTTCGGGCTAATACCATAAAATCCCATTACGTACAAACGTTTATTGGCTGAAACATAAAACCCCATTCGTTGGTGCATGATACAAGGTGTTTCTTCCTCTCGCAAGTACTCTTTTCCTATTCCTTTATACAAATTCGATGGTACTTTGATTTCAGGGAAGACCTCTTGTGGATCCGCCCAATCATAACCATTTTTCGACCAAGTTAAAAAAGTCCTTGATGGCGGAACATGCTCACTTTGCTTATTCGATAGATATTCAATAAAAAATCGGCCTTTCCAACAAGCGATCATAGGAGCATGATTATAGGTATATTGGCCATTGGCCCGATGAACTTGATAGCATAAAACTCCTTTTACATGCCGTAACGAACCATCTTGAAATCGGATATCTGCTTCCTTTTCTCGATTATAATGTAGCAAGTATCCCCCTCCCTCCTTCTGTTTCAATTTGAAACTCTTTTTTTATTTGTGACCGATAAGCAAACGATATAAATTAAGTATAACATCTCCACTTTTCCTAGTCCAGTAAAACGCCCTTTTAATTGTGTTTCATTATACAACAAAAGAGTTGTTGGATATCCAACAACTCCTTATACTCCTTTTATTACTTACCCATCTTTGTTATGGATGCTGTAACCAATTTCTTAAACATAGGCGCTACTTTATCGGCAGTTTCTTGCACCTCTTTATGACTTAGTGGCTCATCGGACATTCCGCATCCTAAATTTGATATACAAGATATACCGCAAATCTTCATTCCCATATGATTCGCCGCTATTGCCTCACACGCCGTACTCATTCCTACCGCATCTGCCCCTAAAACACGACATCTTAACCCTCATGGGACATTCAAAGTTCGGGCCAGTTAATTGAATATAAACCCCTTTTTTAACGGTATGTTCTCTTCCATTGCTGCATGTTCAATAATTTTTTGAAGATCCTTGTTATAAATTTCACTCATATCGCAAAATCTTGGACCTAATTCGTCCACATTAGGTCCAATTAAAGGAGATGGCACAAAATTTGCAATTTGATCTGTAATAAGCATAAAATCTCCAGCCTGAAACTCATAATTAACGCCACCCGCTGCATTAGTTAGAAATAAAATTTCAGCTCCTAATAATTTCATAAGGCGTACAGGAAGCACTACATCTTGCATGGAATACCCTTCATAAAAATGTACGCGTCCTTGCATAATTACAACAGGTACTTGATTGACATAACCAAAAATAAATCTACCTTTATGCCCTGGTACAGTAGAAACCGGGAATCCTTCTATATCACTATAATTAATACTCGCTTCTACCTGAATATCATTTGCATAATCCCCTAGACCAGACCCCAAAATCAATGCAACTTTTGGAGTAAAATCCACTTTCTTTTTTACATCATTGACACATCCCATTAACTTTTCGTACACCGCATTCATAAATTTTACCTTCCTTTCAGATACTCCCCGTACCATTTGTTATAACTCTTTTATTGCATCAGGAAGTTCTCTAATATCATTAATATAGTTCGTACCCTCTGGAACCATTCCAAATCCATATTTGGCATGGATAAATGGAACCTTTGCCTTTTCACATGCCTTGTAGTCTCCCATCGTATCCCCTACGTAAACAGGTGCAGATAATCCATTCCGTTCTACTATAAGCTGAATATTTTCCGCCTTTGCCAATCCAGTGTTTCCCGAACACTCAAAGTCTTTAAAGTATATTGAAAAATGCGAACAGATAAAAAAGGATTCGATGTACCCCTTTTGACAATTGCTTACAATAAATAATTTATAATCTTTTGATACTTGTTTTAAAACATCTTCTAAGCCTTCAAAAATATCCGCTCCATTTTCGCATATATAACCACATTCTTCTTCGCAACATTTTTTTGCTATTTCCAAGGCTCTTTCAAACGAAACTTCCGGAAGCAATTTTTTTGCTACATCCTCTATGACAAGACCCATAATTGATTTTAAATCTTCTATTGTCATTTTTTTTGTTACATCATTATATTTCTCAAGGGTTAAATTCCAAGACTTGCAAGTGCTTTCACAGGCATCCCAAAGAGTTCCATCTAAATCAAAAATAATGCTATCAATCATACCTACTCACCTTATTCTTTCCTATTTATTTTACTCTATTTACCATAAATCATGATGGAAATTTTTTCAAGCACAAAAAAAGAGTGTTGCTTTTATATAACAACACTCAACCATCTAAAGCTAAATTTAAATAGGCATTTTCTATCGATATCGGCTCACTAAGCATACCAAAGGGTAACACTTCACCCTCTAAAAAATAAGCAGGAACATAAGCTACTGCATATTTACATCCTTTTTCTTGACATAACCAATAAACGATATCGGAAAGATAGGATGAATCTAACGTAGTTTCTCGAATGATTAATCTCTTGTCCGCTATTGCCGCCATAATAATATACTCTTTTTGTTTAATTGTAAGTTTAACGGTAAAGCCATTATAATGATTGTTTTCTTTTAATGCATAGGAAACTGCCTCTAAATCCCATTTTACATATCCATTCTTTCGAAAAGCCCCATCACGTAACCTCTTATAAGTTTCTGGTTCAATAAAATCTAATTGCATTTGCTTGTATAAATATTCGCTCTCGCATAGCTGACACTTATTACTACGTGTACGCTTCAACCAACTTTCATCATATTCAATTTTTTTTCTATAAAAGCTGGAGATAAATCCTTGCTTCTCATAGTAAGAGAATAATTTAGCAGATGCTGGTACTAAGCATAAAAGGGCCTCTTCTTTGTCTGCCACATCTTTGACAAATGTTAGCAAGTCAGAAGCAACTCCTTGTTTTTGAAAATCAGGCAGAGTAGCCACAGCATAAATATAATAGATCTTTTTTTCTTGTTCCTGCAATAATAAGGTAGCCGGCAACATTGTTAACATACCAACGACTTTCTCTTCTCGAATGTATACGCAGGTATTTTCATAGCGAAAACGATTTTTATAATAGAATTCCCAACTATCTTCCGTTTCCTGAAAACACTCCATCCAAATAACTTTTAAATCTGATACTAGTTTTGCATCATTTTCATCTAGTTTCCTGATTTCTTTCATTCCAATCCTCATTCCTATCGAACCGTTACTTTGCTCTTGCGGTAAATTTGTCTAATAGGATGTCCGGATAATAAGATAATTTCGCCTTTCTTAGTCCCTCATCACCCATATCTTCTTCTCGATTTACATAAGTGAAATCCTGACAATTATTAAGAACAAATTGCTGATTCATTATTGGATAAGCACCTTGAATATCTGCAAAGGCTTTTTCAATATGAACGACAAAGGTGTCAGATGATAAAGGTTCTCCTATTGAATAAGCAACAACTTCGCCTTCTCTTCGGATCAAACCACCTTGCAACTTAAGTTCAGAGAAATGTTCAAAAGCTTCTTTTACCGCACGTAATTCTTTATCCAGCCCATCTTCTTCACCACTATTATATTTTTGACGCCATTTTTCGTTCATAATCAAACAATCTTCTATATTCTCGCTGGTAATTGGTTCATAGGACCAATTGGGGTTATCCTTAAAACGAGCAATATGGTTTCTCTTTCCATGTAATTTTTTCCCAGATAAGTTAGAAAGTTTTTCAACTGTATAAATATAATCACTCTCTCCACGATTTGTTGTGATTTCAAAAGCATCGTCAAATGTTTCATTGATAAATTTCACCTGCTCCTCTGTTAAAGCACGGATTGTAAATGTTACATTTCTACTTTTGGCATCCTCCCATAGCGTTTGAATGACCGCTTTTAAATCCCCTTTTCCTGCAGGAAACGTATAGATTGGTGCTGACTCTTTACCACTTATCATACAACAAAAACCATCTACAAACGCCACTTTTGTATTATAGGCATTACGCCATATAAAGCATCCAGCGAAACAGTATTCACACCCTTTCAAATCCGCTTCTTTAAAACATTGATTCATCCATTCTCTATCTTGTAACGTAACTTCTTTAAACTCTATCATTGTTCCTCCATTAAATTATTCATTCTTTCTTATGTCTACTATCTCATTAAATAACTATTTGTAGAAATTGAGGTAATTATGCAAAATCAAAGCGGGTATTCCCAATTCGATATTTGCCCCTTACCACATAGCAACTTTCGTACCTTTCAACTGAAGCGGTACCCCACCTTGCACAAGTAAGTCCGCTCTTCCTCTTTATCTCTGCGACATTCGAGCACTACGATCTTTGTTTCATTCAGACAAAACAGTAATGATAGTAATCATTCTCATTTAATCACTCATTATATCATATAATTCCGATAGGAACAATAGCCCATTATAAAATAACAAAGCCAGCGGAATAATATATATTTGCTGGCTTTGTTATATAAAGGACCAAATCCCATTAAGCACGAATTGACTCATCCTGCAAAACTGTTTGCATAGCTATGATTGCCTTACTTTCATCTCGGCCGGTACACTGTAATGTCACCTCATCTCCTGCCAAAATCCCACATGCCACCAAGTTAAGAACGCTCTTTGCATTTATATTATTATTTTTATACTGTATGTAAGAATACGCATCATATTTTGAAGCTGCATTTGCTAGAATTCCAGCTGGTTTAAGGTGTATGCCACATGGAATTCGCACTTTTAACCTTTTTTTAACCATACTAGCACCTCCTTGCTAGAACCATTATTCTATTATTTATTAACTCTATTATACAATAGGGCTCTAAGTAAATCCTAACAAAGATTCCTATTATTTTATGCCATTTTTACGTATCTTCCTTTTTCATTGTATACATTATACAATGTTCTCATCATTTTCCGTGTATAAATTGAGGTGCAATTTGTTAACACCCCCACATTTACACCTCCCCCCCCCTATAGAAATAAAAACAGGGATGGGATCTGAATGATTCCTCCCTGTTTTATCTTTTAAACTATAAAAATTTTTTCATTTCTTCAATGTTATTTTCTTCTGTCTTTAATAATGCTTTTGCTAATGACAAATATTTTTTATCCGTTTCCTGATTATCATTAATAGCCTTTGTTATATTTGTTACACCCATAGTACTTCCTTGAACAATCATTTTAGCTAAATACTCCGGTGAACTATTGGCCATTGTCTTTAACGAGGCCATTACTTCCGATGTCATTTTTGAAAATCCACTTCCTTCTGTTGGTTGCGCACCGCCCTCTTTAATCATCTGATCGGCTTGATCAAATATTTTTTCGTATTCTGTTAATTGTTCTTCCAATACAATCCGAAAATTTGTGTCATCGGTTCGTTTAATGACACTCATAAGTGTATTTCTACCCATTTCAGCATTTTGGTAAATTTCATTTAATAAATTTGTGTTCATAAGCCCCTCCATATTATTAATTATCTAAATTATTGTGAGCCTTTTTCTTGAAAAGATTGCTAGAAGATAATGGATTAACAAATAATACAAATACTTCTAATTTTACCAGAAGATATTTTTGATAATATCATTTAATTTTAAGATTTTTGTACCACAATATTAAATATAAACTTGCTATAATAATTAACAATGATTAAAAATTTGGCTTTAAGATACGGAAGGAGAGCGATTGTATGGTAAAAAACGATTATAAACATGTGCAAGGATTAACAAGCGCTCAAGTAGAAGAACGAGCAGACGCTGGGCAGATAAATGTTCAACAAATAAAAATCAGTAAATCTTACCGCCAGATTTTTATTGAAAATATATTTACTCTGTTTAACCTGTTCAACTTACTCATTGCTGCTGCACTAATTTACGTTGGTGCTTATGAAAATGTCCTATTTCTCGGTTTGATAATGCTAAATACAACGATTAGCATTATACAAGAAATTCGATCCAAAAGAATGCTTGAAAAACTCTCTTTATTATCTGCTTCTTATGCCCATGTTATCCGTGATGGGAAAGAATGTGCAATTTCGCTGGATGAAATTGTTTTAGATGATACGCTGCTATTCCAAATGGGAAATCAAATTTGCGTAGATAGTATCGTGCTTGATGGTGAAGTAGAAGTGAATGAATCATTGTTAACGGGAGAGGCAGACCCAATCTATAAGCGGCCTGGTGATACCTTATTATCCGGAAGTTTTATTATTTGTGGCAACTGTTCTGCCAAAGCAATTCATATAGGTGCCGATAACTATGCCGTTAAAATCGCTTCTGAAGCAAAAAAACATAAGAAGTTCCATTCGGAATTGATGGATTCTATGAATAAAATCGTACAATTTACTGGATTTTTTATAATTCCATTTGGGATACTAATATTTTTTCGATCTTACTATAATTTAAATATGAGTTTTACGGATACGGTTGTATCCACTGCTGGTGCCCTCCTAGGTTTAATGCCAAAAGGGTTGATACTGTTAACGACGGTCTCTTTAGTCGTAGGCGTTATCCATCTAGCGAAAAAGAAAACATTGGTACATGAATTATTCTGTATTGAAACCCTATCTCGTGTAGATACCCTCTGTTTAGATAAAACAGGGACACTAACGAAAGGAACGATGAAAGTTTCCGATACAATCCCTTTTCCATGTCCGAACTTACCAGATTCTCTTATGAATGTAATTGGTACAAGTATATATGCCATCGACGACTGTAATGCAACTGCAAATGCTTTGCGCGATCATTTTCCCAACCATGCGAATTGGATAATAAAAGAAAGACAACCATTCTCGTCCCAACGAAAATGGAGTGCTGTAAGTTTTAAAGAAAAAGGATCTCTCTTTATAGGAGCCAGTGATATCCTTTTACCTAACTACCCCTTCCCCGAACAGATAACCCAATATGCCCAAGAAGGGAA
The DNA here is from genome assembly GCA_047242405.1 of Lachnospiraceae bacterium. Classification (GTDB taxonomy): domain Bacteria; phylum Bacillota; class Clostridia; order Lachnospirales; family Lachnospiraceae; genus Fimimorpha. The sequence goes on from JBKTKK010000001.1 coordinate 46,707, forward strand.
ACGGCTTATACTAATTGGTTACAGTCCATCTTGCAATTTAAAAATGGCAGAAAATAATATTACTCCAGCAGCAATTATCGTATTAGAAGAAGAGTTAAGGGATAATGTAAATGATATATTACAATTTTTCTATAAAGAAGATGTGACTATAAAAATAATATCTGGAGACCATCCAACCACAGTAGCTAGTATTGCAAAACAAGCTGGAGTCCCCAATGCTGATAAATATATTGATGCATCCACCCTGCATAGTAAACAGGATATTATGGAGTCAATTGAGACCTATACCGTTTTCGGGCGCGTTTTACCAGCACAAAAAAAGCAGCTTATCCAAGCCTTAAAGGAAAATGGACATACGGTAGCAATGACCGGTGATGGTGTAAATGATGTATTGGCTCTAAAAGAAGCGGATTGTTCCATTGCAGTAGCTTCTGGAAGTGAGGCTGCACGAGATGTTTCCCAACTTGTATTAATGGATAATGACTTCTCCTCTCTTCCATCTGTCGTTATGGAAGGTAGAAGGGTGATTAATAATATAAC
>JBKTKK010000002.1:0-46594 GCA_047242405.1 Lachnospiraceae bacterium
GCATATGATTTTGTTAGATTTTTCGTTTCAATAATATTCATATTCGTTTGCTCCTTTCTCATTACCTCTTCATTTTACAAGCGCAACCTTGCAACAACATTCTCTCTACCTTACATCTACCTTACATTTGCCCGAACAATGGAAAAAAAGCAGAGATTTCTGGTATAATGATAAACAGAAAGAAGGGAAAACTATGGACTTTGAATACTTAAAAAGCAAACACATACTGCTTGTCGATGATGAACAGGAACTTTTAGATATGGTTGTATCTATTTTAAAAACAGAAGGCTTTGAAAATATATCAACCGCTAAAAGCATAAAAGAAGCCCTTTCTTTAGCTAAGGAATTAAAACCAGGGCTTGCTATTCTTGATGTAATGCTGCCTGACGGTAATGGCTTTCATTTAATGGAGCAACTAAGACAGGATGACGAATATCCCATACTCTTTTTAACCGCCTGCGGCGAAGACGAAGATAAATTCAAAGGTTTCGGTCTTGGTGCGGATGATTATGTAGTGAAGCCTTTTCTTCCGAAAGAACTTACGTTCCGCATTATGGCAATTCTACGCAGAAGCTACAAAGATGAAAATCCTTTTGTAAAATTGCAGAATAGCGAAATCGATTTTGACCGGGCCGAAGTTATAAAAAACGGTGAACACATTCCATTAACAGCTAAAGAGCACGATATTTTAGCGGCCCTGTACCGTAACGCAGGTCGCATTGTTACAATCGATGCTTTATGTGAAGCAGCGTGGGGCGATAATCCTTTTGGATATGAAAACTCTTTGATGGCTCACATACGCCGCATCAGAGAAAAAATTGAAACAAATCCTTCCCGCCCTATTTCCTTAATTACTGTTAAAGGCTTGGGATATAAGCTGATTGTCGGAGGAAAATAAGATGAAATGTGTACCTAAACTGATACGACGCTATGTCGGTATATTACTTCTTAGCTGTATCTTGCTCCTCGTTCTAAACTTTATTTTGTTGGTTGCTTATGCTGCAAATCAAGCACCCAATGCCTATCCGTGGAAAACTGCAAAAGAAGTTGCAGACACATTACGGCAGGTGGGTGACGGCGAATATGAACTCCCCGACGCAATCGCCTCTAAATTGAAAGACTCCAATGCCTGGGGAATCTTTATTGATAATGAAACAAAGCAGGTAAAATGGAAAACCGATCATTTACCGGAAACAATACCTATGGCATATACGCTTTCAGCTATAGCAAGTCTGACCCGTGGTTATATAGACGGATACCCAACCTTTACAGGTGAGACGGAAAACGGACTTGTTGTATTGGGCTATCCCAAAGATAGTTTTTGGAAACATATGTGGCCAAGTTGGGATTATCACACGATCGCCAACATGCCCAAAACCGTCCTCTCTGTTTTAGCAATCAATACTGCACTGATTTTTCTCATTTATATTGTCACAAATGCCAAGCTGCTAAAATCAATAAAGCCAATTGTAAACGGCATACAAAGCTTACCGATGGGTGAGCCTGTTTCCATTAAAGAAAAAGGCTTATTGTCTGAGCTTGCACTGAATATAAATAAAACATCGGAAATATTGCAATCGCAAAATTATCAGCTCCGCAGAAAGGAAACAGCAAGAGCAAATTGGATTGCAGGTGTCTCCCACGATATTAGAACTCCATTATCAATGGTTATGGGATATGCAAGTCAGTTAACGGAAGATACGCATTTAACGGATGATGAACGTGGGAAGGCTGCGGTTATTGTTAAGCAAAGTGAACGAATGCGAAATTTAATCAATGACCTCAATTTAGCTTCGAAGTTGGAGTACAATATGCAGCCAATCAATCCCAAAAGAGAGAATATGATTGCTATTGTTCGGCAGGTTGTTGTTGACTTTATCAATATGGCTCTTGATGACAAACACCCCATCGAATGGGAAATCGAGGAAGCCCTGTCCTTCTGTCCTGTAAATGCTGACACGGATTTGATAAAACGGGCAATCAGCAATCTAATTCAGAATAGTATCAACCACAATGAACAAGGTTGTAACATCTATATCTGCGTTACTTGTGATAATAAAAAATGTAATGTGCTTGTTTCCGATGATGGTATAGGCGCAACTGACGAACAAATTGATAATCTCAATAATGCTCCGCACTATATGGTCTGTGACGAAAATGCATCGGAACAACGCCACGGTTTGGGACTGCTTATTGTAAAGCAGATTATATCAGCTCACGGCGGTAAGACCATTATCGGGCAAAGTTCTTATGGCGGCTTCTCTGTGAAAATCACATTACCAATGCTGTAATAAAAAATAAAGCCGATGAACTGTGAATTATCTCACAAGTTCATCGGCTCATATTCTTTTATGGTTTAAGGAGCAATCGCCCCCAAATCATCGCATTACTAAAAAATTCATTTGTCCGTTGCAAGTTACCATTGTCCATAAGTCCAAGTCTTTGCTTCCAGCAATCGATGTTCTACTTTATTCTTATAGCATATTTGAATCTCCGTTCTCTTCTCCGCATAAAAGCCCGCACGTTGAAGCGATCCGTCCCTCCAATCAATATTAACTGTAACATTACCTCGTACTTTTACGCCCCAAAGATGTCCACTCTTCCACTTCTTAGGGAGGGCTGGTAATAATTCAATGACACCATTCTGACTCTGCACAATCATTTCCATTACACCCATTGAAAAGCCTGTATTTCCATCTAGTTCATACACCTCTTGAAACGCTTGGGCCCCTCTGGTCGGTGGATGCATAACAAGTAAATTATCGCCCGTCAGCTGTTCCTGCATCTGTTTTACATGATAATACGCCTCCTGCTCATCCCCTAACCGGGCAAAATAAAGAATTAATAAAGACCTTGCCCAACCCGTGTCTTCCCATTTTTCCTTCGGAGTCAGGCGTGCCTGTATGGATGCCTTAACAGCCTGTGCTAGCTCTGGCGTTTTCTTCCGATCAATTTGATTGTACGGAAACAGGCCAAGCAAATGAGAAGTATGACGATGATTCAAATCACCAGATGGATAAGGATGGGAAAACTCTGCCAAGGTACCATCCTCTAAAATACGAAATGGAATTAGGTTTTCTAACTTTTCACTCACTTCCTTGACCCTATCCTCATAACCTAGCTCCTTTGAAGCATCTAAAAATTGAGCAAATAACCCTCGAATCATTACAAGTTCATACGTGCATCCATTTGAAAAGTAAAAGTCCCTGCTTCCGTAATAAAATGATTTTCTGGTGATATGGACGGTCCACTTGTGTAGCCTTTCCTATCAGAATCCCAAAAGACATATTCAGCAAAAAATGATACTGCCTCCCAAAGGAGTGGATAAAGTTTTTCCTTTAAAAAAGTAACATCCTTTGTATAAAGCCAGTGCTCCCACATCGCAGATAATACCCATATGCCTCCAGTGGGACACGGAGAAATTTCCCTTGCCCAATATGGCGCTGCATACCCCCAAGCATTTGAAACCAAATCTGCGCTCCATCCGGGTAAACCATAGCTTTCTCTTGCTGCAATTCTTCCATTTGGAACTAATGTATTTATGATCCAGTTAAACAATGGTTTTGTACACTCGGATAAATTTCCTCCTTCTGCAAGCCAGTAATTCATCTGTGTATTAATATCCAAATGCATGTCACAAGCCCATCCAATTCTGCAAGCCACATTATCGTTCCAGACACCTTGCAGGTGAGCCGGTAAAGGCGAATCCTCCCGTGAGGAAGACAAAAGCAAATATCGACCAAATTGGAACATCGTTTCCGACATTTGGTCATTTTCATCTAAAGAAAAATCAATCCGATTCATATAAGAAGAGAAGTCTTCGATATGTCTTCGATGAGCTTCCTCACATGCGATCCATGTAGTTGCCTTTGTATCAATTCCCATAGGAAGTCCACGAAGATTGGCATCACATTTCATAGAAACGACTAGCCAAAATTCATGTACGTTCTTTAGAAGTAAGCGATCCTTCCCCGTTTCCACCTCTCCCTCTTTTAAAATTACTTTCACAACTCCCTTTAAATGGGTTCCGCTCGTACCATCTGTATGTATATTCTCAATGGCTTTTGTTGCAAATAATAACTGTTGGTTTTGCGTGTCCACTGTGACGTCCATCGGATACGCGGCAGTCTCCCTTTCTTTCAGCATAATTTCTATCTCTTGCTTCCCTGAACATTTGCCATGATAATAAAAAGCATCATCGGGATGCGATACAAAAGCGTCTCTTTTTCTATAAAATTGATCCTGCTCTGTGCATAAGCTTGCTACGCCCTCTCTCAAATCTAAGGATTCATTGAATGTATACGGTTCCTCTTCATTTAAGTCTTGTCTTAGATATTTAATATGCAAGGGTCCAACTGGAAGGCTCGTACCATAATTGCCACGTATGCCAATAAAGCCTTCTGCCGCCTCCATAGATGTTGGAAAATCACCAGCAGCTACCGCCTTCCTCATGCGCTTAAATGCCTCTGCTGCTCCTGGCTGATTCCCACTATGGAACGGATCACCTGACCAGAAACAAGCATCCGTCAGTTCTATAACTTCTTCTTCCACTCCACCGTATAATACGGCCCCAATTCTGCCATTTCCCAAAAGCATTCCCTCTTGCCAGCAAGTCCCAGGTTTTGTCCTTGAAATTTTCATTTGATTCATCATGTCCCCCAATATTAATTGATTTTTCAAATATATGACAACTATTTTTCATGCATATTAATTATAACCTTTAAGACCCATGCTGTATATAGTATTGACATATTTTACCACGTGTGTTAATCTACTTTTGCAAAATGAATAAGTTCTTCGGGGCAGGGTGCAAATCCCTACCGGCGGTTATAGTCCGCGACCCACATAAGTGGCTGATTTGGTGAAATTCCAAAACCGACAGTATAGTCTGGATGAGAGAAGACGTTTTATGGATAAAAATGGTTTTAATGAAACCATTTTTTGTTCGCGATTAATTAGATCTCAAGTCCCCGTGGCTTGGGATTTTTTTATTGGACATTATTCCGATCCATGATGCGCCGATGATGTAGCCTCGTTCAATTGCAAACAAAAGGAGGATGAAACATGAACAAAAACTGGAGTATTCAAAAACTAATTTACACAGGTATGTTAGCGGCAGTCGCAGGAGCACTTATGTCCTTAGAATTTTCTGTCCCTATGATGCCACCATTTTACAAAATTGATTTTAGTGATGTGCCCTCCATCGTAGCACTCTTTCTTCTAGGACCAGCGTCTGCAGCGTGGGTAGAGGTCATTAAAGTTGTCATTAAACTCTTTACCGTCGGTACCAATACAATGTATGTTGGAGAGTTTGCGAACCTAATTGGTATCGCATTATTTGTTATTCCAATCTGGCTCATTTACAAAAATATGGGGTGGAATAAGGGGGCGATTTTTGTCTCTCTTGCTGTCAGTGTCCCCATCCGAACTGTATTTGCATGCTTTTTAAATGCTGCGATTACTTTACCAATGTATGCAAAGGCGATAGGACTCCCGCTAAATGGTGTGATTACTACGGTAGCTGCTGTAAATCCGGCAATTCAAAATTTACCAACCTTCCTATTCTTTGCAACCATTCCTTTTAACTTAATTAAACTAGCACTTAACTGTGCCGTAGGATATTTTATATATACACGTCTTTTGGCAGGAAACGCATTTAAAAATATAGCATAGGAGGTTTAATTATTATGATTCGTAATTATCGCGATTTAACGAGACTGGAAATGGAACAAGTCAATAAAGAAGAAACAATTGTACTAATACCCGTAGGGGCTTTAGAACAACATGGAAACCAGGCCCCCCTCGGCACCGATGATTTCATTGCAGAGGCAATGACCGCTTACCTAAAAAAGGAATTGGAAAAAGAAGAGGAAGACTTCCCTATGCTTATTTTTCCCATTATCCCAGTTGGCTTAAGTACAGAACACAAAAACTTTTGTGGAACCGTAACTTTGCGGCCAGAAACCTATTATCATCTGTTATATGATATTTGTAAAAGTCTCGCCCATCATGGATTTAAAAAGCTTGCCTTCCTAATCTGCCATGGAGGTAATACACCAATTATTCAGGTATTAAGTCGGGAATTAAGAAGCGAGCTGGGCATTTCCCCATTTCTTCTTTCATCTGGTGCCTTCTCCCATCCAGATGTTGTGGCAACCATTTCACCAGGCAACACTTGGGATTTCCACGGTGGCGAAATGGAAACATCCATGGTAATGGCCATCGATCCATCTTTAGTTAAACTAGAAACGAGTGAAGAAGGAATTCCAACTGCCTTTGCACATAACAAAGCGTTAAAAACTTATGGAAATGTCTCAATTGGCTGGGTATCTGAAGATTGGAAAACAAAAGATGGAAAACCCATTGGCATTGGTGGAAACCCAATGGGAGCTACTGCTGAAAAAGGTGAAATAATTTTAAAAACAAGTGCAAAAGCATTCATACCAGGATTAAAAGAAATACGTACGTGGAAAGCTTGACTTGCCTTTTTCTGTAGGCTATACTTACACCGAAGCTTATAGATTGACCAGAAAGGATTAAGGATTTTCTATGGATTGTTTAACACAAAAAGAAGAGTTGGAAAATATAATTAATTACTATAAAAAGTCATGTCCCCTTGATCAGGAAACTATAGTTGACTTATTAGAGAAATACAGGATTTATTGGGATGCATTCCAGAAGACATTCAAGACGAAGTGGCTACAAGCATAGGAGTAAAACCTATCATCATAAATCAAATTGTGAAACGCTATCCTAGCCTTACAAGCAAAGCGAATGAACATACTATTACTTTATGCTTAGGCGCACAATGTAGCAAGAGACAGGCAGCGGAATTATTAAATAAGTTAAAAACTGAAATCGTTGGAAAACCTTTTCAATTAAAAACGCAAAATTGTTTAAAACACTGTAAAACTGGTCCGAATTTACGAATTAATGATGATCTATACTCTTTTGTAAAACCAGAAGAAATTAATACTATTTTAAAAAAATATGTGAAATAACAATTCTGGAATAAAGTGGTTTCATATTTTTCTTTTAATTACCCATAATAAAATCATCAATGAAAAGAGGTGATATTATGATGGTAAATGGAAAAAACGAATGTATCGAATGTACAATTAACAACTGTGCTTATCATGCAGAGGACGTAAATTACTGTACACTTGACAAAATCAAAGTTGGTACCCACGAAACAAACCCAACCCAAAAAGAATGTACCGATTGCGAATCATTCAAAAATAAAAACCTAATGCTTTAATAAGATAAGAGATGCCTTGAGATTTTTTCTCAAGGCATTCTTCTTAACAGGGATTTAACACCGTTTGTTTTATAATGATGCTATCAGAAAGCAAAAGGGGGTTTTTTCTATGTATATACTGAATAATGCAGTTAAAAATTTATTTCGCAATAAAGGAAGAAACATCATTATTGCACTGATTATTTTAGCGATGCTAACCTTTACGGCTATTTCTATGATAATCAACAGTGCAACCGATACAGTTATTAAAAATTACAAGGAACAGTTCGGCTCGGAAATTTACCTGACCTACGACGAAGAAAAAATTCACGAGCAGGAACAAAACGGTCAATGGACAGGTATTACGGAAATTACGGATGATATGAAAATTAAGCTTGCTGATTCCGAATACCTAAAAGAAACCCGTATTCAGGTGCTTTATCAGGCATACAGCGATACGCTGAAAAGCGTCGGTCAAAATAAGGAATTTTCCAGTGGAGAAAACGCACCCTCCGAAGGCGGCGGTGGATATTATATGCCTACGCTGTCCATTTACGGCTATAACACACCGGATTTGATGGATGATTTCCAAGAGGGTAAACGAAAAATCACCTCCGGCAAAATGTTTGAAAAGGATGGCGAATGCGTTATCAGCGAGGATTTTGCCAAACTGAACAATTTGCAAATTGGTGATGCTGTTGAAATTCAGGATTGTGCAAAGGACGCCGGGTTCGAGCCGCTGAAGCTGACAATTGCCGGAATCTTTTTTGATTCAAAAAATATAGAATTGGGATATGATTCCATTTACGGAAATCCACGAAATGAAATTTTGACTACATATAATACAATGAAAAACTATCAGGAAAATGTTGCGAAAACACGACTTTATACGGTTGAAGCCACTTATTTCTTGAAGAGTCCTGATTTACTGGATGAATTCGGGAAAGAAGCACACGAAAAAGGATTGCCGGAGGTTTGGAAATTGGCAACCGATGAAATGAGCTACAATAACATTGTCAAACCAGCGGAAAATTTAGCGGGCGTTTCCCAAATGTTCTTAATTGGTGTTCTGATTGTCGGTTCTGCTGTGTTAATTTTACTTTCTATCCTTTCAATCAGAGAGCGGAAATACGAAATCGGTGTTCTGCGAACAATGGGTATGAAGAAGCCGAAAGTGGTACGGGGTATTCTCTATGAATCGTTTATTACAATTGCTCTTTGCTTAGTCATCGGTTTATCGATCGGGGCCGCAACAGCGCAGCCGATTTCCGATAAGATTACGGAAAATCAGCAGACACAATCTCAACATTTCGGTTCTGCACAGGTGGAAACGGAAGAAATTGAAGTTTCCCTGACCGCAGATGCAGCGCTGAAAGTGTCGGGAATTGCCATACTGCTTGCCGTCATTTCGAGCAGTGCAGGAGTGCTTTATATTCTGCGTTATGAGCCAATGAAAATACTGTCTGAAAGGAATTGAACTATATGAGCATTTTAGAATTAAAAAATATTTCCTATCAATATGAAGGAACCAATAAAAAAGTCCTATCGGGAATTAACCTTTCTTTTGAATCAGGAACGCTTTATGCTATTATGGGAAAATCGGGCAGTGGTAAAACTACTCTGTTATCCCTTTTATCCGGTCTTGACCTGCCTACAGGCGGAGAGCTTCTCTATAAAGGAATGGACTTGCAAAAAATGGACAGGGACAATTACCGTGCAAAGAAAATCGGCGTGATTTTTCAGGGCTATAACCTGCTTACTAACGCAACCGTTTTGGAAAACATTTTGCTATCGATGAACATCAGTGGCGTAAAAGAAAAAAACAAGCGACAGACAGCATTGGAGCTGCTCAGAAAAGTCGGCATTAATGAAGAAAAGGCAAGCAGAAAAACCTTAAAACTGTCGGGCGGTGAGCAGCAGCGTGTAGGAATTGCACGAGCGCTTGCCCATCACCCCGATATTATTTTGGCGGATGAACCAACCGGAAATCTTGACGGAGATAACGAAAACGGCATTATGGATATTTTCAAAGAGTTGGCACGGGAGCAAGGCAAATGTGTAATTGTGGTAACCCACTCTAAAAATGTAGCGTCCTATGCTGACAAGGTGATTCAGCTCCACGAAATCAACAGGAAAGCGAAATAGGCCATGTTTGAAATCAAGATCCTATAGCACAGGGGCGGCCCTGACTAATCTTCACTAGTCAGAGCCGCCGTAAATTTTGAACCATTAATCAGTTTTCAATTTAAAAAGCTCCCTCTATCATTTTCCGATCTAGAGGCCTTGTTTTTTAACTTAATGACATTGATTATTTAGTTCCGCACTGTTTTATATTGTACCGATTTATTTTTCCTCATAAAACTTATATTGAAGTAATTATGCTTTTGCATTTGCTACAATATTTAAATCAGATCGATCCCCATTCATCAAAACTTTCACATTAGAATTTTTCCATAATGAAAGATTTTCAACTTTTAAATTCGCACCTACCCTCATATCGGCTAAATCTATTATTATTTCTTCTACTAAATTTCCAGGTAGGGCCCTATAAGGAATTTCGGAAATGAACTGCTGCACCATAGTCTGAACCTTGTTTCTATTCTTTAAAACAATTTGAGCAGTACCAGTTACCAATTCTTTGTCATCCATGTTTTGGAAAACGATATCCTCAATCTGCTTATTCAATTGATTTTGATTTATTTCCTTTATCATTGCATTATACACTTTTCCATCACACGCAATTTCAACATTACCCCCTTTCCCTTTTACTGTTATGAGTTTGCTTAACAATAAATCTGAAATTTTAATTAGTAATGTTTCCTTAAGATCACCACCTGAAATACTACATGGTATCATCCCATCTCTTCTTAATTTTTTAGCCTTTTCCTTGTTTTCTCTTTTTTCTGCCTTTAATATATACATGTAAACATCCTCCATTTTCTGATTTTTTATGCTTTATAATTTTTTATAAACATCCATATGAATCATCTCCTTTTATAATCAAAAGTCTGATTAGGAAAGTTTTTTAAGCATGATAATAATTCTTTACAGATGATTTATTTGACAGAAATAATCATAAAAATCTTCGATCTCTTTCTTTCTGTCGCTATCTAAAGTGAGTCGTATCATATCATCTAATATTTTTTTAATTACAAGATTGGAGATATACTTCATTTCGCTACTCCCCCATCTTGCCAACCTATTATCCTCCGGAAAATAGTTCCAGAAAAATAATTCTTCTTCATCTGGTTGCCATATAATTCGGTAATTTTCATGGGCATGGATTATTCCTGTATCACACTTTAAGCCAATAAAATCCTCGGTAGTCATAAATATCCCTGCAATAATTCGGTTTGCTTCCGTACTCCCTTCGGCTTTCAACGTTAAAAGACAAGCCGAATTCATATTAAGACTTCTTGGTACACGTGGTTTACCATGGTTATTGCCGGATTTATATTTTCCTGTTGATACCGTCCAATTACCCATTACATCCTCTAAATTGTTTTCATTCATTGCAAATACTGCCTGGGAATTTTGCTTTACCTTTAATTTTCTTAAATATTCTTTCCCCTTCCATTCATTTACTACTTTTTCTCGCTCTAATTCCCTCATCCTGTCTACTTTTTCTAACTTTGTATTAATGAAATTTTCAACATTCTTATCGGGAATAGAGAAATATTTTTCAAATGAATCTGGATATAAAAATGTCTTTACCGCAGCACCAAAATCCACTTTTAGCTTATTATCACAAATTGCCGCAATTGTCCCATTCCCATATTTTATATGCGTCACCTTTTCACCTATAATATTCATTGTCGTTCTCCTTTCAAACTATAAAAAAAAGAAAGACTTTCTATAACATGCACATGGCATGATACCAAAAGCCCTTCTTTCCCAAGACGGTTCTTTTTTATGACATTTCTTATATCTTATCACAAAAAAACATACTTGTCAAATTTATCAATTATATTTTTATACAATTCATATTATTACATATGTTTTTTCTGATTTTTTATTTAATGCAACTATTATTTATGATATGGATGCAGGCTTATACGCTTATTGCAATCAATCCAGTAATTATACTTGTGTCATATTCTTTTTCATTAAATCTATAAAAACGTTTGAAAAGGTTGGATCGAATTGCGTCCCTGCTCCTATTTGAATTTCTTTTAATGCATCCTTCCAAGTTAAATTTTTCCGATAAGGTCTCTCTGCCGTCATTGCATCAAAACTATCAACAATAGCAATCATTCTAGCTATTTCAGGCATCTCATATTTCTCCTTATTCATTGGATATCCCCTTCCGTCCCACCACTCATGATGACTTAAACAACAATCTGCAGCAATTTCAAAATATTTTCTATACGGCAGTTCCATAGGAGGTAGCACTTCTTCTTGAATAAATGCATGTCCAGCTATTGTATGGGTTTTCATAATTTCCCACTCTACGTTCGATAATTGATTCTCTTTATTCCACAACTCATTCATAACACTTGCCTTACCAATATCATGCAATAAGCCACTAATTATAATAATATTTCGTAATTCTTTCTTCTCATATTTAAAAATATCTTTTCTCCATAGCTCCATTCCCAAAAGCAAGGCATACTCTTTTACCTTAAAACTAGTTTGTGAAATATTTTTATTGTGCATTATGACCCGCATCATCTTTCTAATTTCGGCAATTTAAATCAATATGCAATCAAACTTCATACATATATGTACTATTTGACAATTTTCTTTAACACTCTGGTGATTAAGACGAAAGCTATACTTGCAAATAAAAAAATAGAACTCGTTGACCGAATTGACCCAAGAAATGTTTGAATAAATATGAATTATATTTCAGAATATAATTCATATTTTACTGTTATCTGGCATTTATATGGTCCAGTAACAGTAAAATATCCCCTACTACTTACTTTTCTTTCCCCAAGTATAAATGGTAACCCCAACGATAAAAGATACTAGAACGGTTACAATCCATATGGTAAAACCATGATGAATATGTAAGTATGCCCGCTGCTCTAAGTTCATATTTTCTGTTATCTTTTGAATATTTCGGTATCTTATTTCATCCCCAATAAATTGACCGAGTAAGACTCCCACTACATTACCAATTGTTAATGCCAAAGATATGGGGATTTTGTCAAGAACAGATAATATTAAAACAACTATCCAAAGATAAAGATAACGATTATCTGCCGTCCACCGAAATAAGTATAATTCTTTTAAGATGGTAATGGATAGCACATACAAGAGTAAGAAAGAAAGCAGCTGTAACATACAACTGATATATCTTTCTTTACCATTGGAAAATGTTTTCTTCCTATCTCCCCCATTTTTTCCCATATTGCTCCCCTTTCTCCCTTTATTATGTAATTTATATAGTCTGATAATAACATGGGGAGATAGGGCAGTCAATATTTAGTCTGTTAATTCTTATTTTTCTAAATTCATCTTTGCAATGATCTTATACCTACGTTTCAATATAATTGCCATAAGCTTGAAATAGCGATTTTACAATATAGTAGGATAATTTTCTCCTTCGAAATTCATCGACCACCCCTTTATTATTCATCGTTCTCGGTCGATTAAGAAAATACTCACTACTTATTCGGTTATCACAAAACTGCCAAATATAGACCCCACTGCACCCTGGATGTTCAAAAACGGCTCGAATTTGATCTTGTAACGCTTTTGATTGGTATTCTTCCGACCATTTGGCTAAATAGGAGGAACGATTCCCATATATTGCCCCAGCCCCTGTTTCCGTTATTAAGAATGGCTTTTCGCTATTTCCCAAATCTTCTTGTACCCATGCATATAAATCTTCTAAATATTCGCTTGCATTAATATCTACATACCATTCTGGATAAATATTGTATGAAATAACTTCAGGAATATCCAAACATATATCCGTTTTAAACTTACAGCTGGCAGAAGAACGCAAACGAGTCGGATCCAGTTCTTTTATTAATTCGTACTGCTTCTTATAACACTGTCGACCATACATCGTATCACTGGCACATTCATTTAATATTCCCCATATATAAATGCATGGATGATTGTAGTGCGCATTTATCATCTCCTTAATACAGCATTCGGCTTGTATTTCAAACTTTGGATTTTCCATTTGTTCCAAAGACAAACCTCTTGCATGATTTTCTTCCCATACAAGGATTCCCTGTTCGTCACATAAGTCTAGGAAAATTTCATTATTTGGATAATGTGTTGTTCGAATGGAATTCGCACCTAGATCTCTTATTAACATTATGTCTGCTTGAATGGCTGAAAACGATAAAGCACATCCAAATTGTGGGTGATCCTCATGTCTGCAAAAACCTTTGATCCGAATTGGCTTTCCATTAAGTAAAATCTGCTTCCCTTCTATCTTCACTTCACGGAATCCGACTCGATCAATCAAGTCGTCTATCACACCTCCGTCATAATTAAGAAGGGCTGTAATTTCATATAATGTAGGACTGTTAAAGTCCCAAAGCTGTACCTTAGGGCATATAAACTCTGTTCCAACCTCGATACTTTGGCCCGCTTCAATTTCGATCTCGTCAACTTTAACCTCTTGTTCCATTCCCTGTAATACTAACTCATAGGATTTTACATTGTCTCTACCAATGTTCTTTAATCGTACATCTACTTTTAGTCTCCATTCATCCTCCACCTTTTTCGGTGTCAATCCCATGGATTCTATGTATACGTTAGGAACTACCTCCAAAACAACCGGCCTTATAATTCCCCCATAGGTCATATAATCATTTGGTACATGCAAAGCACTATCCGTTGAAAAACGATTATCTACCCGAACTTCTAATTGGTGCGTTCCATAATCTAAATTTGGTATTACCGTATCAAAAATCGTATACGCATTGTAATGCGATGCGATCTTATTTCCATCCAAATAAACCGTTGCGGTATGACTCACCCCTTTAAATTCGAACCGGATATTCCCACCTATCTCAATTTTTCTGCTATAAATGCCCTCCCCTCTATAAGCCCCAAATTCGGGCATATTTTCCCAACAACCAGGAACAATTGCATCAAAGGCTACATTGGAATATTTTCCTTCACAGGGCGTAAACTTCCAAATACTCTCGCTTAACTCTTTTTGATATCTAATTTTATGTCTTTCAAATGTTCGTATCATATATTGATTCCTTTCATGGTTTCCTATCCCTTTATTCCACTATGTGCCACACCTTCTACAAAATACTTTTGTAGAAATAAAAACAAAATAAGTACTGGAATGAGAGCAACAACTGCGGCCGCCATAATCAATGCGTAGTTTGACGAGTACTGAGTATTGAACATGCGCAACATAAGCTGTAACGTCTTTTTTCCTCTCGAAGATAGATAAATAAGAGGTCCCATAAAATCATTCCATTCAAAAGTAAAGGAGGTAATGCAAAGTGTTGCAACGGCTGGCTTTGAAAGCGGTAACATAAGTTTCATCCATATTCCATATTCACTAAGTCCGTCAATTCTTGCCGCCTCTAAAAGATCGTTTGGTATACTTATAAAGAACTGTCGCATCAAGAAAACGCCCATGGCCGTAAATGCGTGCATTAATATAATCCCGATATGACTGTCTGTTAAGCCAACTGCCGTCATTAATTTATATTGGGGTACCATATAAACTTGCCAAGGAATTGCAATGGTCATAACATACATTAAAAATAAGGTGTCTCGTCCTTTAAATTCTAACTTGGCAAATGCATAGGCGGCAAAGCTAGATGTTATTAATTGTAACACAGTTGTACATAACGTTAATTTCGCTGTATTGAAGAAACCGGTCAACAGTGGAACTTTGCTCCAAATCTGAACATAATTATCCCACTGTGGTTCGGAAGGAATCCAAACAATGGGGAAGGAAAAAACGTCCTTCTCAAACTTTAAGGATGAAGAAATCATCCAAGCAAACGGTATGAGCATAATACATGCCATCAAAATAAGAACGACATACAATAGTACTGTTTTTATAAATGAGGCAGTGGATCGAGATGAGTCTCTTTTCTTCATAGCCATCCTCCCTTTATAAATAACCCGTAAAACGTTTCTCACCTTTAAATTGAATAAACGTAATTGTTAATACAATTGCCAATAATACCATTGCCACTGCACTTGCGTACCCAAACTTTGAACTGACAAATGCAGAATTGTAGATATGATATGCAAGCACCTTCGTCGCTTCTCCTGGGCCACCTTGTGTTGTAATGTACATTATGTCATAAGATTTAAAAGTTGAAATAATTAACATCATTATTATAAAAAACGTTGTCGGTGTAATGGATGGCCACGTTATGCTTGTAAATTGTCTCCATTTATTCGCTCCGTCTAGTTCCGCTGCCTCATAGAGATCACGAGATACCCCTTGAAGTGCAGCTAAATACACAATCATGTAATAACCCATACCCTTCCAAACCGTTAAACCTATAATTGTTGGCATAGCCCAGTTTGTCGAGGCTGCCCACCTAGGTGGATTGGAAACCCCTAATTCCAGCAAAAGGCTATTCACTGGCCCTCGATCCGGATTAAATAATGCCATCCACACTACGGCTACTGCAATTAGAGACGCGACATAGGGGAAGAAAAGTACAGAACGGAAAAACACCCTTCCCTTAATCTTTTTATTCATTAGTATCGCCAAAAACAGAGATAAGGCCAATGTTACAGGTACCGTTACAACGGTATAATAAATAGTATTTCTTAACGATATCCAAAAGCTCTTATCTCTCGTAAACATTTGAATAAAATTGTCTAACCCTACAAACTTAATTGGATTACCCGAGTCCCAAGAGCAGAGGCTTAAAACTAACGAGAAAACAATTGGAACAAGGTAAAAATAAAAATCCAACAAAGTTGGTAAAATGAAGGAATAGGCCACTGCTTTTCCTTCAAGAACCATTCCTTTTCTTTTCTATCTTGTTTTTGATCTTTCCATATGCTGTTTCCTTTCGTTTCGACTTTGCCTTATTTTGCTTTCACTTCATCGATCCGTTTCTTTAAATCAGCTAGACCATCATCGACTGAAACACTCTTAGTCATAATTGCACTATGAACCTCTTGTAGAATGGTATCAATTTCCTTTCCATCCTTATCCAAATCTTGTTCTGCATAATAAGTTGGAATATCAATATATTTTGACAAATTTTCAGGTGCATTGGGATAATTGGTATGAATCTCATCAAATATTTTATTAATTTCATCGGAGGTATAGCCCGGAACAATTCCTGTTTGCGCTAAAACTTTAGCCCCCTCTTCTCCGCAAATATAATTAATAAATTGCCAAGCTTCCTGCGGATGTTTCGCATAGGCGCCAATAGAAACGGGGGTAATTCCTCCAACTGCTGTATCATTTCCGGTCCCTTCAAGATTTGGCAACGTACATACCCCCCAATTAAAATCCTGTACATTTTCCACAAGCATATTGATAAACCATGTTCCCATTTGCATCATCGCTGCCTGCTGATTATAAAAAACGCCAGAATAATGTATGTTCGATGACTTTAATGCACCGTAGTCTTGAATGATCCCTTCCTCTTGCATCTTCAAAATGCTTTCATAATAAGGTTTCAGTACCTCTCCATTATTTTTTATTACATTAAACTCATTTAAACGTCGTGAATATATATAGATATTACCTGGCCATGTATGGACATGTGCTCCAAACACTTTGTCATTCCCCTCACCCGATGTCATTTTCTTTGCCAATTCATAATATTCATCCATTGTCATGCCATCGGTCGGGTAATCCACTTTTGCTTTATCAAAAAGGTCTTTGTTGTAAAATAATAGGTTGTTATCCTTTCTGTAAGGAATACCATAGGTCTTCCCATCTATGGATAATTGTTCTACGAGCCCAGAGTAATTGGCTGAATCAAAGTTTTTGTCTTCTTTCATATAGTCATCCAGTGCTAAAATATGTCCTTGCGCAATTAAAGCACTTAAGGCAGGGGTACCCTTTGTAAATACGACGTCAAAATCTTGTTTTCCACCTAATTGTGTCACAATGACATTATCGTATTCATCTGCTGTGAATTCGATTGGTTCAATTTTAATATTGGGATACGCTTCCGTAAAAGCATCAAACATTGTTTTGTAATACTGCGTATTGGAATAATCCCATAATGCCACCTTTAGCGTTACATTTTCCTTACTGCCCCCTGTAGATTTTCCACACCCGAGAAGCGACGTAACTACCATAATCGTTGCTAACCCCAAAGCCACAAACTTGTTTTTACTCATACAATTCCCTCTCCTTTTCTTTCTTATTTTCGAGAATAATGCCAGCTAATTTGTGTTATGCTTTTACTTAGTTGCAGTCAAAGTCAAAAACCTCCTTTCTGATCCTGTTAAAAACTCCCTTGCCTAGTTTCTCTGTTTTGGCTTTCTTAACATCGGTAACCCACTATTCATGAGTCGCTTAACAGTATCGAATTAGAGCAGAACTATTTCGTTCTGGCATTGGATCTGGAACACAGAACGCTATCATATCGTCATATTTCGATTCGTCTTCCAATCAATATCAGTTCGTCTAGATTGCTCTGCTAAATAGTGACAAATTTTCCCTATTTTATCCCGGAACTTTTAGTACTTTTATTATACAGTGAATATTTATTTTTTGTCTATTTCGTTCATTTATTTTATTTTCATTGGACAATAATTATTCATAGTGCTGTGTTTTTATTGCGGTAATATGTTATTTCCAGGAACAAAAACGAATGATTCCCACTTTTGCTTGTCTCATATAAGGAATACCGTTATACGATAGGAAAGCGAAAGTAGTGAATATACTTCTAAATCTCATTGGAACTGTATACGATAGGAATTTAAAGAATAGTAACGAACTTAGGGAAATGGGGAAAACAACTATGACAAAAGGGGTAATATTGTATCAGTCCAAATACGGCGCTACGAAAACGTATGTAGACTGGCTGATTGAAGCAACAAATTTTGACTGTTTTGAAACGAAAAAAGCAGATATTCAAAGAGTCAAAAACTATGATATGGTAATATTAGGCGGAGGAATCTATGCATCTAATATTTCTGGTCTTTCCTTTCTGAAGAAACAGATTGAACTTTTAAAGAATAAGCAAATAGTTCTATTTTGTGTCGGTGCTTCTCCTTATGAGAAAAAGACCTTTCAGGAAATTTGCGAACATAATTTAAAAAGCAGTTTAAAAGATATTCCCTGTTTTTACTGCCGTGGTATATGGGATGAAGAAGCCCTGTCATTTATGGATCGTACCCTATGTAAAATGCTCCAAAAATCAATTGACAAAAAAGATCCTACAACTTTAGAGCCGTGGGAAGCAGCGCTAATGTCTGCCCGTGGACACAAATGTGATTGGACTGAAAAGAAATATTTAGTTCCTTTACTGGAATGGATTCATAAGCAATAAGTTTTCTAAAAATAAGGCTGTTTAAAAAGGATCCTTCCTTTTCTAACAACTACCAAGGCACGTACGGTTAACAAATATTCTGTCTGGTTATTTTTATCGGATGCAAATAACTATGACAAATACATCATGACTATATCCTAGTTTGCAACTCTCATGTAAAGAGGAATATTGTATACAAAAAAGAAGGGGCACCTCAAATGTAGGCATCCCCCTTCTTTTTCGTATGTTTATTTATACATCGTCCACTAACACTATACATACAGCTTAATCTTTCTTAAACGTTCATATAGGAAATATGTTACAACCATTAAAAGAATTATAGATATGACGTATGCCAACAAGGCAAAATGGATAAGAATGATACCTAAACCAAGCAATACAAGCGATGATAGAAATCCGACAATTAAGGAAAGCAATACCGATGTGCCCTGTTTTACGGCCTGCTGTTCATTTGTCCAATCATAAGTTGGAAACTTTGCATTAATAAACAGATCAAAAACAGAAATATAGAGGGCAAAGAAAAACAATATAACGATAAAGCTGATTACTTCCAAAACGTTAATTGGTAAAGCAAAGGATACTATTACAACTGCAACAACGGAAGTGGGCAACATAATTGTTAAATTCACTGCGATCTTTGCATTAAAAATAACCTCTGCCTTCACCGGTGCACTACACATAAGCCAACGACTCTTTCCTTCTATAGAAAGCGCCGATGAAGTTGTTGCATTCATTCCAATAAATACACATAAAATAAATGGTACACAGGCAATAAAACCATCATAAAATTGTTCGGGGATCCCAACCTCTGCTAATATCGTATTCGGATCAACAAAAAGAAGGGAAACGGCCCCCATAAGAAGTAATACAGCACCCATTACAGAATTTAACGCATAAGTCGGACAAGAAAACAACCGTCTTAACTCCTTCTTATATAGCGCCTTCAATGGTGAATTAACCTGCATCTCTCCTACTATATACTTTGAGTTGCTGCTATGGGCGAGTAACTTTGCGTTGATGGAAGTATAATACCGTGATAGCACTGCGATAAATAAAATTGCTACAGCAACGGATAGGAATACAAATTTCCCATAACTTATCCAGTCCTTTTCTGTTAAAGCATTCGAAAATAATTTTGCCAGTGGATACGATTTCACGACTGTCTGATCAAGTGTCGTTCCCAAATTGGCTATTTGCCCCATATCGATTTCTTGTACATGAAATCCAAATGACATGACGCCCAATATAACAGCAATATTTAGAATGAGAATGCATAGGTTTTTATATTTAAACCGTGAAGAAAGCGCTAGTATGAAAACACTTACGAAAAATGAAACGGTCATCGGTATAAGCGGTGCAAAAAACAAGCCAAATAGGCCCATAAACCACACAGAGAACTTTGCATTGGTAACATTAGAAAAGATTTTCGTTGCCGGTCCTAGTATTATTAAGGCCATTAGTAAATTAAAAATATAAATTGTCGTCAACCGGCTAAATAAAACGGTAGCAGTGCTCACTGGCATAGACATGACCATATCATGATCCTTCATATAGAATAAGGATCCGTTGCTTTTCATAAATGTTAACATCATTGAAAGGAGGGAAAATACAAGAAGCATGACAGAGGGTAAGGATGTTTCTATTCCAAAAAGAACAAAAGTAAACGAAATGGAAACACTATACCCTATGGAAAATAAGGCTATTATAACATATAGAATTCCCAATCCTATTGTGCGATTCCGTTGTTTTTTATCTGGGCTGTGTAACACTTCATTTATGCGAAAAGAGTTTCGAAGATTCATTTTTACCAATAGTAAATATTTAGGAATCATGACGCGTTACCTCCAAAAATATCTCTTCTAAACTGTTATCTCCTAACACATCTGCAGTCATCCCACTCGTAATTAACTTGCCATTTTTAATAATTGCAATTTTATTACATAGTTTTTCTGCCACTTCTAACACATGGGTAGAAAAGAAAATTGCGCTTCCACTTTTGCATAGTTCTTGCATCATATTTTTCAAGTGAAAAGAAGCTTCTGGATCCAAGCCGACAAACGGTTCATCTAATACGAGTAACTTTGGATTATGGATGAAAGCTCCCATTAAAGCCAATTTCTGTCTCATCCCATGGGAATATGAGCCAATGACTTCCCCCAAACAATCGGTCAAATTTAATAGACTCCCATATTTTTGGATTCTTTCTTGTCTCTCTGCCTTCGTTATACCGAACATATCAGCCATATAGTTAAGATACTGGATACCAGTAATGAATTCATAAAGATCGGGATTATCCGGAATATATGCGGTAAGTGATTTGCATAAAACAGAATCCTTTTTTACCGAATGTCCATCGATTCGTATTTCGCCTTCCTCAAAATCCATAACACCAACGACAGCTCGAATGGTCGTCGTTTTACCTGCTCCATTATGGCCAATAAAACCATAAATATCACCTGCATTTACTTCAATGTTTAATTGGTCCACCGCCCTCTTCCCATTTGAGTAACTTTTAGTAAAATTCTTTATTTCTAAAATTTTTTTCATATTAAATCCCCCGATTCTTTCCCCAATCAACCTTTCATTTTTTCATTAATATAGAATCAACTAGACAGAATTGTTTTTTTCTGAATCAATTGTAACTTTCTCTTCCATGTAGTAACATAGTACTCATTTAATGACAGTATATACTATGCTTGCAAATTAGTATAGTAAAATCGCATAGGAGAAGGATAAAAATGACAGCAGAATGCTTCCAGGACAAGGAAACGGGGGCGCTGCGAATATGGTGTATTCAAGCTTTATTTATCATATCGATGACAGGCTACAAAATGATCTTCTCCAACCTTGCGAAGCTTTGGCTCTTCTTCTTTGCACCGTCCAAAACAATGGGGACAGCGATTACAAAACTTACATCCGCTTATATTTCTAGACTGAACACCAATGTCTGTTTTAATATTATCTAGCACGAAAACCGTTGGATCTGGTATTAGAATGGAGGATAAAAGCATCTGGGTGTAAGGATGTAGTGGATTGGCATATAAATCCTCTGCAGATGAAATCTCCATCATACTTCCTAAATAAAGCACTCCAATATGGTCACAAATCTTCTGCACGACTTGAAGCTGATGACTGATAAAGAAATAGGTTAGACCTACCTTGTCTTGCAGATCTTCTAACATTCCTACAATTTGTGCCTGTAAAGAAACATCCAGTGCAGAAATCGGTTCATCACAGACAATAAATTCCGGATTGACCGATAGCGCTCTTGCAATGGAAATTCTCTGTCTCTGACCACCGCTAAACTCATGGGGATATTTTAGTAAATCCTGTTTTTCCAATCCAACAACTTCAATCAGCTCCTCCCGCCCTCTCCCTGCGTTCCTTAGGTGTACATTTTATGAATTTCCATCGCCTCACAAATAATGTCACGAACGGTCCAGCTTGGATCTAGGGATGCGTATGGGTCTTGGAAAATCGACTGCATTTTCTTTCGATAAGTGCAAGCTGCCTTTTTGCTTCCAATCTCCTCCCATCATACCAAATTTCACCTTCTGTTGGTGCGTAATAGCGAAGGATTGCTCTCCCAATGGTGGACTTTCCGCTTCCCGACTCACCGACAAGACCAAAGGTTTCCCTTTTTATCGAAAAGCTTACGTGATCCACAGCTTTTAATGTTCCACTTTTCAACGAAATTATTTGGAAGATTTTTGTTTAAAGTAAACACATAAGTCATTAACCTGAATGAAATTTTCTTTTGAATCCCTTTGTATTTTTAAACTCCGGTCATCTTTAATCATTAACGGGTCCCTCATAACGTCTCCTCCCTTCTGTGGCATCGAATCCGATGATTCACCCCAGCCTCATAAAATTGCGGAAGACATTTTTCACAAGTTTCATTGGCATACTTGCAACGACTTAAAAATGGACAGAGATTGCCGGAGTCATCCTGTACGCCCCGCTCTAAAAACTGCTCAAATTTTCCACCACCAACCTTAGGCATGCTAGCAATGAGTGCTTTTGTATAGGGGTGTCTTGGCTTAAGAAAGACCTCCTCTGTACTTCCAGTCTCTACTACATATCCGCCACACATGACGGCAACTCGTTTACACGTCTGAGCCACAACGCCTAGGTCATGGGTAATCATAATTACACTCATACCAGCTTCTTTTTGCAAATCTCGTAGGAGATGGAGAATCTGTGCCTGAATCGTTACATCCAAAGCGGTTGTCGGCTCATCGGCAATAATGAGTTTAGGATTGCTGCTCATTGCCATGGCAATCATAACACGCTGGCGCATACCGCCAGACAGTTCATGGGGATAGCTCTTCAAATGCTTTTCTACATCAGGAATTCCTACTGCTGTCAAAAGTTCCTTTGCCCGCTCTTTTGCTTCCTTTTTCGTCATATTGTTATGTAAGCGGAGTAATTCCGTCATCTTACTTCCAATGGTATAAACGGGATTTAGGGCAGATAACGAATCTTGGAAAATCATTGCAATGTCTTTTCCTCGAACGGACCGAAGCTCTGATGGACGTAAAGTGAGGATGTCTTTCCCATCAAATAAAATCTCTCCCCCTTTAATCCGGCAGTTGGCAGGTCCTAAACGGAGGACGCTCTTCATTGCTACACTTTTTCCACTGCCTGATTCTCCAATAATTCCGAAAAATTCTCCCTTTTTCACTTGGAAGTCAGCATTTTTGACTGCCCGTGTCTCGCCTCTGTCTCCGTAAAAAGAAACAGCCA
Organism: Lachnospiraceae bacterium; assembly: GCA_047242405.1. Classification (GTDB taxonomy): domain Bacteria; phylum Bacillota; class Clostridia; order Lachnospirales; family Lachnospiraceae; genus Fimimorpha. The sequence goes on from JBKTKK010000002.1 coordinate 23,407, forward strand.
GATTCCGGACTTCTAATAAATTTTCCATGACAAACCTCCTACTTTGGTTCAAATACTTTTCGCATTACCTCGCCTAGATAGTTAAAGCTAATTACAGTAATTAAAATTAGCAAACCTGGAAAAAAAGCGAGATAAGGAGCTGTAGTAATATAGCGCTGCGAGTTACTAAGCATACTACCCCAGGAGGCAGTCGGTGGACGGATACCAAGGCCAAAAAAGCTTAGTGCAGACTCCATTAAAATTGCATTGGCAATATTCATAGTGGCAGAAACGATAATTGTCGGCATAATATTAGGAAGAATATGCTTTAAAATAATCTTTAGGCGGCTCTCTCCTGAAATACGGGCATAGATAATGTATTCCCTTTCATTGATTGAAATCGTTTCCCCTCGGACAATTCGTGCAATATTCATCCAAGTCAAAAAGCCAATAATGAGGACAACATTCTGAATCCCCGGTTCTAAATAGGCATTCATCACGACCATAATTAGAAAGGTAGGGAGGCTCATAAAGGCATCCACCAGTCTCATCAAGATTGCATCCGTTTTTCCACCCACAAAGCCACTAATGGAACCTACTACGATTCCAATTGTTGTGGAAAGTATCATTGCCATAAATCCAACGAGTAAGGACGCCCTTCCCCCGTAAAGGCAACGGGCAAAATAATCACGCCCCATATCATCGGTTCCAAAGGGGTGACCGCTTGATGGGGCTACAAGACGTTCTGTAACACTTAATGCATTTGGATCCACTGGGTACAAAAAGGCAAACACAGAAGCAAGCACCAGAATCAGAATAGCAGCTGCACCTAGGATAGCCACCTTGTTTGTGCGAAAGCCAAGTTTTATATTTTTTATTATATTTTCTCTCATGTTACGGCCTCCTCTAGCGATTTCCTTTTCTGATACGGGGATCAAATACAGCATATAAAATATCAGCCAATAAGTTTCCGACAATTACCAGTAAAGCGGTCAGCATCGTAATCCCCATAATGAGTGGATAATCAAACTGATTTACCGCTGTAACAGCCAACTGTCCAATTCCCGGCCATGCAAATACTTGTTCGGTAATAATGGCTCCTGATACGAGTGCAGGGATGCTCATTCCAAGAACGGTAATCATTGGTAGCATCGCATTTTTAAGCACATGACGAAATAAAATACCACTATCTGACATGCCGTAGGCAGTTTGAACCGTTACATAATCGGAAGAAAGGGCGGTGATTGTGCTACTCCTTAGATAGCGAATATACTGAGCTGCATTTGTAAAGGTCAAAACTGCACAGGGCAGGATAAGGTGCCGGAGTAAATCAAAAAAGGAACGATTCCCCTCAGAATGCATTCCAATACTCGGAAGTATATGTAGGTTAACACTGAATAGATAAATCAACATAATTGCAAACCAAAAGGTAGGAATGGATATTCCGATAAAGCAAAAGAAGCTTGTCAACTTATCAAGAAAGCCATTCTTATACTTCCCAGAATAAAGGCCAAGAAAAACAGCCAGTAGAAAACCTAGCAACATACTAGCCCCCATTAATCCGATCGTCGCCGGCAGCCGTTCTACAATCTGATCAAGGACCGGTCTATTATTCATCAGTGAATTGCCGAAATTGCCCTGTAGAATTTTCCCTAGCCACAGAAAATACTGTTCATAAAGAGGCTTTGTAAGGCCAAGACTCTCTCTTAAATTTTGTATATATTCCTCGCTCATATTTGGCTCAACATAGGTAAGAACCGGATCGCCCGGTGCTGCCTTTACTAAGGCAAAGCACAGCACCGAAACGATAAAGAGCGTAAGAACACTCTGCAACAAACGGTTAAATATTTTTTTCATAAGTCATCTCCAATTACTCTGCAGTCTGATAAATTTTCGAATAATCATAGTAGATCGTCTTTAACAAGCAGTCTTCAAAGCCCTTGTAACGGTTGTCAACGGCATAGAATCCTTTGGAGTAAGAAATTGGATAGATATACATATTGTCATTAATTGTATTCTGGATTTTCTCGTAAACAGCAGCGCGTTCTGTCTCATCAACCGTTGTATTCCCCTTTGACCAAAGTTCATCAAGGGTCGTATCTTCGATACGGGAGTAGTTTGAACGGCTACCAGTCGATGACATATCTGCATAAAGACTAGGTTCTTCTCCTAATGTATAGAAGCTTAACACTAAATCATAATCCATTGTGTCTGTCTCTTTGATTTTATTTTTAAAGGTTGCTTCATCCATTGGCTTTAATTCAATGGTAATTCCTACTTCAGCAAGTTTTGACTGAATATAGAGCGCCTCACTCTCCATTGTCTTGTTTGTGGAGATATACATAATATTTAATTTTAAGTCAGGACTTCCCAGCTTCCGCAAGAAGTTTCTTTGCCTTTCAACGTCATTGTCATACTTCTCTAAATTTTCTGTGTAATACATCGTTTCTGGTGTAAAGATTGAGTATGCTGGCTGTGCATAATCAAGAGACGTAAAGGCAAACTGTGTAAGCTCTTCTTTATTTAAAGCATAGGCAATTGCTTGACGTACTTTCACATCTTTCAAATCTTCCTGATTTTGGTTCATAAAAAGTGCATTAACCCGACCTGAATTATAGCTGTAAACACTTACATTATCGTAGCCTGAAACCGTAGCATAATCTTCCGTGCTAATTAATCTGGCATTGATATCACCGCTCGTTAAAGCAGCATTGGCAGAGTTGGCATCTTTTACGATTTTAAAGGTGATACTATCTAAATTCACCTCATCAAACCAGTCATCAAACCGTTCTACTTTAAAATATTCACCTGACTTGTATCCTGTAAATTTAAATGGGCCACTACCGACAGGTTGCATATTTAATGCGCTACTTCCAATATCCGAAACGCCTTCATAGATGTGTTCTGGAATACAATAGATCTGGCTTAAGCCACCTAAAAATCCGGCTGTCGGCTGGGCTAATGTAATTTTAACCGTTAACTCATCCACCTTTTCTGTTATCGCCGCCTGGTCACCTACATAGGCATAAGAAGAATAAGGTACATTTTGGTCTGGATCGACAACTACATTCATTGTAAATACTACATCATCTGCAGAAATTGGCTCCCCGTCATGCCATTTTAAGTTATCTTTCAACTTTAGAACGAACTCGGTTGCATCTTCATTTGGCGTTATGCTTTCACAAAGTCCATTTTCATAGTATACTTCTCCGTTTACCAGTTCAAAAAACGGGCTATAAAGAGCCTGCATCATATCAAAACTAGTCTGATCTACGACATAAAGTGGATTTACATTTTGAGGATCAGCAGTCTCTGCAATGATGATATTGCCTCCCTCTACCTTTGTTCCCGTATTCGATGCAGTTGCGCCTGAACTTCCTCCAGCAGTTTCCTGACTTGTCGTCCCCTGTGACGTCTGTACTGTAGCTGATCCGCTACCTGCTGTGCCGCATCCTGTGAGCATTACTGCAAGCAATGCCATTGCAACTATCTTTTTCTTCATAATCAACTCTCCTTTTTAATATTTATATGGAAAAAAGCAGATACAAGAATGTACCTGCTTCCTAAACAACGCAATATCTATAAGAACAGAACATAGTATAATTAAGAATCAATAATCAAACATGATACAAATAAGCAAATCCAAATACGTAAATCCAATTGCATCCACTCTGTCCCTTATCCAATTCATAGTATTTTGATAGGTTAACTATATCAAAGTCATTGTTTCTTGTCAATCCAAAATTGGTAAAATTTTCACTTACACGATTCCTTCTCGCTGCCAAGCAACCAACCCGTATATCCACCCTCTAGACTATAGGCTTCTATGCCTCGCTTTCTAAGTAGCTCTGCACACTCTTTGCTGAAAATACCTCTTGTGCAGTATAAAATAATTTTCTTATCTTTCCCTAACGCATCTACCTTTCCTTCGATTTCACCCTGTGGAATATTGATAGCATCGGGGATCATTCCATACCGAACAGATGCTTCATCTCTAATATCTACTAGTATATACGCATCCTTGGTCATTTGTGCAACTTCTTTATCAGTTATATTTACAAACTCTTTAATCATATGAACAGAACCATCCCTTCCGAATTCTCTTTCGATAACTAAAATCCTACTAAAGCAGTAGGATTTTAGTTGGTTTCATTATAGCGACTTCTACATAAAAATGCAAGTCCTAAGAGATCGAAAATATTCTGTTCTGTCTACTAACTTTAGTAATTCTCCTTATGAATATGAACGTTTTCTAATAATTTACGGTAGTGTTCCTCATGGGTTACTATCTATGGAACGAATCAGTCAAGCAATACCAATTAGGACGGTTGTTGATTCGTCCTCTTTCCCAGAAACGCAATAAACAAAAAACGCGTCTGCTTCTATCCAATTAGATAAAAACAGACACGTTTCTATTAAGTAAGAACGCCTCATCCCTACTTTAACTAAGTTTAAATAAGATTCGTAGCTTATACTTCTGCTAGTTGTTTACCAAGATTCATGCATTCGGATAATGTAGAATCATCCGGTGTCTCTTCGCAAATCAATCCTTCACCATTTAACACCGTTGCTCCTGCTGTATTCATTCTTTCTACCCAGTCACGCATCCACTCGCCGTCTCCCCAGCCATAGGACCCAAAGAGTGCAATTGTCTTACCAGATGCAAAACCCTCTACCTCACTAACAAAAGGCTCCATTTCTGATTCCTCTAATACTTCTGCTCCCATTGCAGGGCATCCAAGTGCAAAGGCCTTAGCTGCTTTTAAGTCTTCCAAAGAAGCATTGGCAACTTCAACTACCTCTGCTTCCTTACCTGCATTTTTAATCCCCTGGCCGATTGCCTCTGCCATTTCCTTTGTATTTCCAGTCTGTGACCAATATACAACATAAATTTTATCCATTGACTTATCCTCCTAGATTCTAATATTTATTTGATTATCATCGCTATATAAACCATTTATATGTGGTGCAATCTTCTACATCAGTTAGCTATAGCTAACTCTCTTCTATAATAACTATTTTTTTCCACTTCGTCAAGTGTGTTATTGAGTAATTTTATCAACTGGCTAAACTCATTTCATTGGACACATTCTGAATATAGCCAAAACACCTTAAATCAAGGTGCTCTGGCTATACTGATTTTTCTTAACTGATTTCATAACCCCCTTTGGCCCTCTCGGTTCTGTAACGTGTAGTTGTGTTTGCCGTTTGTGGTGCCATTTGAAAAACAGCTTCTATATGCGGCTAATATTATAGTGTTTAGCCTATCGATTCCATACGACAATAATCCAATTAGAATACCTATAACTGTGGCCAGGCATAGGATCTGAAATGCACTTAATGTCTGATTCGTAAAATATTGTAACACTTGTTGTATCACGATATGATGGACCAAAAAAATGGCATAGGAATATTTACTTACAATCAAGCAACATTTTTTCACATACTTTTTTTCCAGATATTTAGATAGATACACCAAAACGATAAAACTACTTATTCCGATCAAATGAATACACACAACTTCTGGAAGATTCATAGGCTGTACCAAAAAAACTGCAAGTACAATGGCTGCCACTGTTGCTGCTTTTCCTGGTACGTTTCTTACATATGTAACAAAATACATCCCAAATAAAACATCTACAATACGGAAAAGGAAATTTCGATCTTGTATCATATTGGGAAATGGATCAAAGAATAACAAGACAAGATAGCCAATAACGATAGCAATCGGTAGTTGTTTTGGATATTTCTTTAAAAGACAGCGTAACAAAGGAAACAAAAGATATAACAGTATGATGCATCCCAAAAACCATTCTCCTAATAAATAGAACGTAGGCGTTATACTAGCTAAATATCCATCCATTCCCACTACCGTAAATATGTACCTCCACTTAGGAATTTGTGCAGCTCTTATGTGCATAAAAACATTAAGATAAAGCCGATAGCATATATATGTCAACCAAAACATTGGAAAAAGAGAAACGAACCTTTTTTTTAAAAAAGGTGTTACGTCTAAATTTTTTTTATAATTATACATAAGTGCCGCACCGGAAATTATAAAAAATAATGCCACCCCTAGATGCCCATATGTCCCGTTGGCATGAGAATCGAACCGTGGTATTGGTACCGTAATTGAAAAAGTTGTCAAAGCTACACTAAGATGATAGACGACAATAAGTATCGTTGCAATTGTCCGAATAAAGTCTAAATAAAAAATCCGTTGAAACATACTCCACTCCTCTCGTTTATTCCTTAATATGTGAATGATCCGTCAAAATAGCTACAAGTATTATAGCTATTTTTATTGCTGATAGCTATAATCGCTGTTTCATATAGCATATTTAAGCAAAATTGCAAAGTAGCAGGCTGCAAATTCTGCCTTGCCTTTTAACCTTCCTCATACCGGCTCATCTTCCCGCATTCTACCATAAAATAAACAGGAATTCTTTTAGAATTTAAAGTTAGAATTTAAAGTTTCAATTAGATTTTTTGAAATTTAGAGTCGATACAAGTCTAGTCACAACATATTTTAATCTTATTTTATATGCCTTTCAATCTCATGTCAAATATTAATATTTAAATTCTATTACGGTAAAATAGGAGTATCTTATTGGAATGTTCTTTACCTTTACTACTGTTTCAAATGTATTATTGTCGCAAACGTAAGTTGTATGGTGTTATTGTATCATTTTTTTAGATTGTTTTATACTTATACATTAGTAAAAAAGCTGTTGGTGTGAAAAACAAACCAAACAAACCTTTGTATTTATCTTTGTTTTAGCTATTTTCTACAAAATATATGGTATTTTTTGTAAGATATACTTATTTACAAAACAAAGTAAACTCTGTATAGTATTGTACACAATATTTGAGAAAACGTTTACGTAAATTTTTACGTAAATAACAAATGAGGTGGGGAAAATGGAAAAAAATGAAGTTACATTAAAGCAAATTGCACAAGAGGTTGGCGTATCCATTACAACTGTACATCGCGCGCTTAATGGAAAGGAGGGATGTAGCGACGAGCTAAAAGAAAGAATCTTTAAAGTTGCCCGGGATTTGGGGTATTCGGTTAATCTGGCCGCGTCTTCCATGAGAAGAAAAAGTCTACATTTTGCATTGTTATTTCCGGAATATGACAAACATACAAAATATTTTATTCAAAAAATCAAAGAAGGATATCTTTCATATCGGGAGGATGTTTCTCGATTTAATATTGTTTTCTCTGAAATATACTTTAACGGAGACAATTACGAACAAAAGTTAATGGATATCTATAAGGACCATCCAATCCGATATGATGGACTGGTTATGTACGCTCTTCCAACAAGGTTTGCAGCCAAGATGCTAAACAAACTTAGTGGAAAGGGAATCCATGTTGTTTTGCTAGATCGAGAGATACCATGTGCAGACTATACTTGTTGTGTAAAGCCAAATGATATCATGAGTGGTAAGATGGCTGGAGAAATGTTATGCAAAATGACTCATAAATCTGGGAACGTTTTGATTTTGTCAACCGATTATGGAACTTCTATTGACGGTTCCTTTTCAGACGAAAACTGTCAAAGCTGTATGGATGAAATTGCAAGATCTAGACCGGATTTATCTGTGGAATACCTGACGCTTCCTACGTGGAATCCAGATTTAAATTGGCTAACCGAGCAACTAAGGCAGGGCAAAGAATATGTTGCGATCTATGCGACCAATGCTAGAAATACTGCTTTAATGATTTCTTTTTTACGCGAAAACAAACAATCCAATGCTATGATTGCCATAGGCAGTGATGTTTTTGAACAATCAATAACAGCACTCAAAGACGGGGTATTGGATCTTCTCATTGATAAACAACCGTATCAGATTGGGTATAAAGCTTTAAAAATCTTATTTTCCCGTGTATTGAAGGGGGAAAAATGTCCTCACCTAATGACTATTGTGCCACGCATTGTTTTAAAATCGAACTTGACAAATGATATGGAATTTTAGATTTTAAGGCAGATTCGCATTTATACTAAGGAGGATAACCGAATGAGCACATCGACTGCGAAAACAAAATCTACACAAAAATATCTTCAAAACATAAAGAGTGCACCTGCATTTAGCAAATTGGATAAAATAGGTTACATGTTAGGAGATCTAGGGTTTAACAGTCTCCAGGTTTTAGTAAATACCTATCTTATGCTGTTTTGTGTTAATATTATGGGAATGTCCGCAATACACTTCTCTATTATTGTATTTGTCTGTAAGGCCTTAGATGCATTAAATGATACCTTTATTGGTCGGATTGTAGACCTTCGACCAGGAAATAAAGACGGAAAATTCAAACCTTGGATTTTGTGGTTTGCAATTCCCTATGTAATCTTCACAATTGTATTATTCTTAAATGTCGAAGCGATGCCTTATACGGCAAAAATCATTTGGGTTTTAATCATTTACTTTATTTGGGGTATTGTAGGTACCTTTATCAATGTACCTTATGGAACATTAAGCAATGTGGTTACTGCAAACCAAATGGAACGTACCGAATTATCCAATGCACGTAGCATCGGAAGCCTCGTAGCAAACTTTGGAACCGCTACCCTAGCACCTATGTTATTATATGACGCAAACAACAATCCAATTGCCAGCCGCTTTTTGGTATTGTCCGTTATTTTAGGTATATTTTGTATTGTCTGTCTTTTCTTTACCTATAAGCTTTGTCATGAACGTATTGCTGTAACCAATGACGCTGGAAGCACAACCGAAAAAGTTCATTATTGGAAAGTCATGAAAACTTTTGTGAAAAACCGTCCAATGATTGCTATCGTCCTCGCTTACATTATCTCTAAATTTTTTATACAGACAACAAGTTTAACGAACCAGTACGTATTTATGGTTTATTTTAAGGACACGAGCATCTTATCCTTATCTGCAATTACTGGTATCCTTCCATTGGTTCTTGGCATGCTGACACTGAAACCATTAATTAAGAAATTTGGTAAGAAGAACCTGATTACATGGCCGGTACTCCTATCTGCCCTCATTTACGCAATCAATATGATACTGCCTATATCCGCCTATGGCTGGATCATTGTACAAATGGTATCAAGTTTCTTTACCGGTTATTTTAGCTTACTCATTTGGTCATTAATTGCAGATGCTGTAGATTATCAAACGTATTTGACTGGCGAACACAACGAAGGAACCGTTTACGCTACCATTACCTTCCTTGTATTCTTTATTTCCAGTATGAGTACCTCCCTCATCGCTTTACTGCTTGAATTTGTTGGATATGATGCAAAACTTGGCAGCAATCAGGCGGCAGGAGTTGTCGAAGGCGTGAAAATCTTAAGTGGTGCATTACCTGTTGTTGGCTGTATATTGATTTTCATCTGTTTTAAATTAATTTATAATATGACCGATGACGAAATGCGTAAAATTAGTGATGTTGTAAAACAACGGAGCGATGAAATAGAAGCTACCGTAGAAATTGAAAAATAAGAAGGAGGTTTTTCTTTGGGAAAATTACAAAAAGAAATTATCGAAATCGCGCCACACACTTGGTGTGTCAGTGAATATAAGCTCGTAAACTTTTTTATTCTGGAAGGAAAAGAGAACTCATTATTAATCGACACCGGTTGTGGTATCGGAAACGTGCAGGAGGACGCATTACGTGTCACAGAAAAGCCTCTTAGCATTGCATTAACCCATGGCCACTTTGATCACTGCGGGGGAATAAAATCATTTGCAACCTGCTTTATGCATGCCGATGACGATACGGATACAACCCGCAATCATTACTTAAATGGTGCACAAATGTGTCGTTGGTACATTGAAAACCGTGTCCCCATACGTTTCCCCGGCGAAGGACATATGGAAGCATTATTGGCACAGGCACCAACAGAAAACAACCACACTTTTTTTTCCTACACGCCTCTCGAAGACGGAAGTATGATTGACTTAGGCGATCGTTTGGTGGAAGCTATACATACACCGGGACACTCAAACGGTTCTGTATGTTTCCTTGATAAAAACGCTCGGATATTATTTAGTGGTGATACGGTAAATAACAGCATTATCATTCCAAATAAACCAGAAGGCACAGAAAAGGAACAACGAATTTACTTAGAAAGTCTAAAAAATTATGGAATCGTCAATCCGGTTTGATCAACTCGCCATTGGCCATGATGGAATTCTCGTAGATAAAAAACTCATTCAAGATTACATTCATTTAGAAGAAGCAATCTTATCCGGAGACATCGTTGGAACTTATGAAGAAATTGGATTTCGGAAAGGTGTTGTGGCACGTTATGAAGGTGCCGAGTTATGGTATCGATGCGACCAATAAGGAACGTGAAATAATGGAGAAGCCCCCTACCTAACTTTATCGTCGTGAAACACGATAGGAGACTGTTTTGTCCAACTTAGGAGGATAAATTGCTCCCCCCATTTCAACAAATATTTGATATAAACCACCTCCTATGATAAAATTAATACTAAACAATCACTATTAGGAGGTGCTAATTTGAATTTATTAATGAGTGATATTTCTTTAAAGCAGCCATTACCACAAAATGACGCAAGTAGATATGTAGACTTATCCAAATTGAAAATTTCAAATTGTGTTGGTTGCTTTACCTGTTGGGTTAAAACACCTGGCAAATGCGTTATCCGCGACGATGCGACAAGCATTTATCCTTTGATTGCTTATAGTCGTAGGTTGATTTACGTAAGCCGTCTTTGCTTTGGCTCCTATGATACGATTATGAAAACGATGTTAGAACGCGCTATTCCAATTCAACAAGCCTTTATTCGTCTGCATAATGGTGAGACACATCATGTACAGAGGGAAGTCGTGGAAAAGGACGCCGTAATAATTGCTTATGGCGACATTTCACAGGAGGAAGCACGCCTATTCGAACGATTCGTTGCCCGAAATGCAAATAATATGTTATTTAAAAGCTGGAAGATTTATTTTGTTAAAGATAATGAGTTGGAAGAAGTTGTCCGTAGGGAGGTTCACGCATGGGAAAACTGTTGATTGTTAACGGAAGCCCAAGAGCTCCAAGATCTAACTCAAAAAAATACGCCGAACACTTTAAAAAATACTGGGGAAATGACACGGAGGAATACAATGTAACCGTTAAGCAACATACTCGTATTTGTGAAAAATTAGGTCAATACGGTGACTTATTGCTTGTATTTCCTTTGTATGCAGACGGTTTACCCGTTACTTTAATGCACTTTTTAAAAGAGGTAGAACGGCATAGTATCGAGAATAAGCCCACGATCCACGTCCTTATTAACTGTGGTTTTATTGAACCAGAACAAAATGAGATGGCGGTAGAACTGATTCGTTTCTTTTGCAAGAAAAACAATTATTCTTATGGGGCAACTTTATGCATCGGATCCGGAGAAGCTATTTAACAACACCTTTTGTTTTCTTGTAATAAAAAAATCAAAAAATTGGTAAAGGCAATCCAAAAGAGGCATACCGATACGATGCAAGTTACGATGCCTCTTCCAAAGAAACTATTTATTAAGGCATCTACAAAATATTGGCTTAATTATGGAAAAAAGAATAAAATCGGTAAAAATGAAATGGAGACGATGAAGATTGAAGGTAGCACCAATCCCTACTAAAATTTCGTTTTGTACCCATCTATTTCAACAAAAAGAAGGATACTTGAAGGTATCCTTCTTTTTTCTAATCAAATCGCTTTATCTTTGTAAATTAATAATTGTAGCTTTCGGTCTAGACATCGATTCGATGGAATATTTAATGCCCTGGGTTCCCATTCCTGATGATTTTACACCTAAAAATGGGAAGTGATCGGGTCCTCTTTCTGTTTTATTATTAACCTGAACCGTTCCTACTTCTAACTGATCTGCGATATAAAAGGCATCGTTGATGTTTTGGGTAAATACAGAACTTTGAAGTCCATATTCGGAGGCATTGGCAATCGCAATCGCCTCTTCTTTGCTTTTTACGCGAATGACCGGTACGACTGGTCCAAATGGTTCTTCCCAAGCCAAACGCATCTGTGGTGTTACAAAATCAAATAAGGTTGGCTCAATTAAATTGCCTTCACGTTTTCCACCGACTACTAGCTTTGCCCCTTTTTCCTTGGCATCTTCAATTAACTCACAAACAAAATCTGCTGCCTTTGTACTAATAAGTGGTACCACATCTAAACTTTCATGCTCCAGTGGATTCCCGACTTTAAGCTTCGCTATTTTATCCTTAACTTTTTCAACAAGTTGGTCTGCAACACGCTCCATTACAATAATTCTTTTTACCGCTGTACATCTCTGACCAGAATAGGAATAAGCGCCAGCAACAATTTGGTTCGCTGTCATTTCTAAATCTGCATCTTCCAGCACAATGGCTGCATCTTTTCCACCTAGTTCCATTAGTAATGGCACCATTTCTGTTATCTTCGAGATTCTTCTTCCCACTTCTGTACTTCCGGTAAAATTGATAAAATCAATATCTTTATGGGTTGTAATATAATCTCCAATCTCACTACCCTTTCCAGTAACCGTGTTAAGTACTCCTGCTGGTACCCCTGCCATTTGGAAAATACGTGCCAAATATAATCCGCTTAGACTTCCCTGGGTTGCAGGTTTTAATACAACCGAATTTCCGATAACCAATGCCGGCGCAATCTTCGATGCGGCTAAGTTAACTGGATAATTAAAAGGTGAAATTGCAAGAACAACACCCAATGGTTCTCTTTTTACCATTGATACTTTATTATTTTTAAAGCCTGGAAAACTATCTCCTGGTATACTTTCTCCTGAAATATTTTTTCCACTATCTGCTGTAAATCGAATGAAATCTGCCGTTCTTAATATTTCTGAGTGCGCACTCTTCATATCCTTACCAATTTCTAACATTAGTAAATGGGCAATTTCTTCAACATGTTCAACGAATAGATCCGCTGCTTTATATAAAACATCTGCACGTTCATTAACTGTTTTTAATCTCCACTCTTTTTGCGCTTTTTTCGCTGCCGCTATCGTTTGGTCTACTTCCTCCGTTGCCATTGCTGGCACACTACCAAGCAACGCTTCGTTTAGTGGAGAATAAATAGCAATAAATTGATTCCGTTTGCTGCTAACCCATTCACCATTTATTAAATTTTTAAACTGATTGCTATCATCTTTTATAATTTTAAACATCTTACGCCTCCAATCTTTAACCATATTTTTAGGAAAAGCCGAACACATCTTAATATTCAAAGAAAATGCTCGGCTTTTCGAATATTATTTATCTTTTCGTTACTTACAACCAACGGTTGGCATACGCATTACCTTTAAAGTCTTTCTATTTAACTTATCCAAAGTCATTTCTGTTTATGCCTAATTTCTTTGACTTGAGATGAGTATAGCAAAAAGCATTTCATGCGTCAACAAAATGGAAAAGACCGATATACGCAAGAATATTGTTGCGAAATGTAATTAAAATTCGCAAAATCATAGATATTATTTAGCAAATTTCTCAATTATATAAAAGTATTCTGAATTTATAATCATACAAATCGATCAACGGTGAATCGTTTTCCCCTTAAATTTATGTATGATTATTTTCAATCGTGTACTACTCGCTTTAACTTAATCCTTCCTACTTTACCGAAATGAGCAAGCTTATTACCAATAATGCCTACAATAACAACAAATACAACAATTTGAACAACGATGGCCACTGTCAATAGATCTTCGAATCCTCTCATCTCATTCTCCCAATAAGGATATTTAACTGGCACCGTTTGCATCGACCTTGCAAAGAAATTTGCTACATCTTTTAATCGGTTAAGACTAGAAAAGCGATTCTTATAAACAACGATTTCTGATTCTCCGCGAAATGAAACCATCGCATCATTCACCCGATTATAGGCATATTGATTAACCGGATTTGGAATGCAAACTTCATAACAGTGAATATATGGATGCTCCTCCTTTTTCTCTGCTGCTGCGTAAGGCAAATATACCGTCGGCTCCGTTCTCCCAGACATATTAGAAATCAGATTTTTTTCTTTTTTTATCACCCCTGTGACACGGTAAGTATCCTTTTCTATCTCTACCTCCATACCAACTATGTCGATCGAACCAAACAGCTGCCACGCACCTTCTTCATCCAACAAGATAAAATCAAAATTGGGGTTATCGGTCGGTAAATACGCACCCTCCACCAACGGTAACGGATGAAACAAAAAGAAATCCCCGCCAACATAAATTGCATTGGCATTCACCTCATTTTTTTTGTATTTTACGTATGCGGTACTTATCGAACTATAGGCATCGGTCCATAGCTTTTCTGCTTCATCCCCATCCTTTGCTTTATATTCCGCAAAATCATCTTCAAATTGATGACGTAGCACTTGGATTGTCTTTTCTGTTACATTTGCCTGATTGGTAAAGTAAGTATTAATTTGTGCATATTTCTCACCTTGGGCCCATGATCGTTCCAGTTGACTTGGATTATTTGTACGCTCTACCCAAAGGCGGAACAGCTGCAGTGAAAACAGCAGAATAAACAACCCACTTACAATTCCCAGGAATCGATATCGCTTCAACATCTCACCCCCAATTATTCTGTAATTCGAACTTGCTGCCCGTTGGATACAGGACCAGAGGCTGTCGTAATGATGAAATCCGCATTGGTTATCCCACCTGTAATGGCTGCCCTTATCCCATCACTCGCTACAACTGTGACAGATACACGCACTGCACGATAGCGATTCCCTAACGGACTGCTTTTTGCTTCTACCACATAGACAAACGTACCATTTCGATCTTCTCGAATGGCTTCCTCTGCAATGACCATGTCATATTCCGCATTGCTTTTTTCCACAGACAGGGTAATACCTTCTCCTGCTTTCACCGTTTCCTCCATTGTAAAGCTTAAAATCCTTCCACCATATGGATTTGTCTCATCTGCATCAATGGAAGCGACAGTAATTGGAACATCTTTTAAATCGATTGGCTGCTTTATCTTTGCCCGTTCCCCTACTTCTACCATACTTGCCTGTTCTTCGGTAACCGGTATACGTACGGTGGATGCCTTTCCCTCTACCTGGATCTCCATTACCTCACTGCCGGCGACCGTCATTTCCCCCGCCACACAGGATACTTGGGTGACAATGCCGGAAACAGGCGCCTTATATTCCGTCCCACTTGAATCATTTTCTAACTTCTGAACAAGTTTTATCTGCTGTGCAAGGGCCTCTCTTTTTGCTGCCAAATCCAGTAATGTAATGACTTTCTTTCGAAATAAATCTTTTTCCGGTCCATCCTGCATGTTGTCCAATTTCTTATGTAAGTCCGTAAAAGAAATACCATTCTGTTCTAAATTTTCTAATTCCCGAACGGAAATCCCATTTTCAATAACCAACTTTTCACATTCATATTGAAGCTGATTCCTTGTACTTATCGCCACTTCTAAATTCTCATTCTCCTTTGGTTCAAAAGATAAAAGCACATCCCCACTGGTCACCTTATCCCCTTCTTTTACAGAAACTCCCGTAACCATACGCGGCTCATTGAGTATTACTTTATATAATTCTCCTGCCTCTACCACTCCCGACCCGCGGACTTCTGTCACGATATTTTCTCTGCTGACCTGGTTTACTTCCACCTCAACCAATGTATTGTTCATCATTGTATTGGAAAAAAAAGTTAAAATTAACAACAAAACCAAAAACAGGATTGCCGCATGTTTAACCCACTCTCTTCTTTTCCCTTCTTTTCTCATCCGTCTTCCCCCTTACCCCTTTATTCCTTCCTGATACATAATGCCATCGATTAAATATTCTTCTCCATACAAAAACAGCAATAATACAGGTATCATATAAACCGTTGCAGCTGCAAATGCAATCCCCGCATCTTCCACCTGTACTTTGGAAAGAAATACGGAGAGCGGATATTGAAACGCATCGGAAAACATAATCAAGGGCTGTTCCACCATATTCCAATAATCGATAAATATGAGTATGGAGCAGGAAAAGATTGCACTCCGACATAATGGCAATAGTATAGCAACAAAAATTTTCCACGGTCCCGCCCCATCGATTTGGGCCGCATCCAGGAGCGTTGTTGGAATTCGTTTCATATATTTTGTCAGTAAATAAACACTGAAGGGAGCAAAAATTCCAGGAAACCAAATCGACCAATTGGTGTCTAGTAAATGCAGCCACTTCGCAACTATAAAGTTTGGTACTAGTGTAACCTGATATGGCAGCAACATTAATATGATGTATACGAAAAATACGATGGCTGCCACCTTTCCTTTTGCCAGCATAAACCCATAAGAAGCTAGGCATGCAATCAAAAGTTGAAAGACAACAATTGGAATCACCAAAAAAAATGAATTCCAAAGTTTTATTAAGTAATCCGGACTTTGCAGTAATATCGTGAAATACTGTTTGAACGAAACCATATCCGGAATCAATTTCACATTCACCGTTTCTGATATAACCCCCTTCCCCCCTGATGATAAAATCATTCCATAATTCGCTGTAATTTCAGAAGATGTCATAAAGGAATCGGCTATCGTAAGTACGAGCGGCATGAGAAACAGGACAGCAATACTCGTTGCAAACAAAGTCAAACTACATTTTAAGAAAAAGCGCTTCATGCTATCCCTCCATATCCTTGCCAAACCATTGTTCCAACAAAAACAAAAGTCCGATGATTAAAATCAAAGCAATGGAAATCAAGATTGCAGCTGCTGACATCTTTTGATAATCCATCGTACGGAATGTGTTATTCATAAAATGCTGTAATAAATACAACGTTTCATATGGATAATCACCGGTTAATATATAAACTTCTCGGAATACTTTAAACGAGTTAATCAGTGATATTAGCGTAAGAAAGAATATAGTCGGTGATAGATACCTCAATTTGATATGCAGAAAAATTTGCAACGACCTTGCCCCTTCCAGCTGTGCGACTTCTATGACTTCCTTTGGAATTGAACCAAAAGCAGCCATAAATAAAATCATATTATATCCTAGGTTCTTCCACAAAAATAGGACTACAATAACAAAATGACTATAGGCTGATTTCAGCCAATCAATTTTATCCATACCAAAGGAGGTAAGCATTGCATTAAGCGCTCCATTGTGATCAAATAGAATTCGCCACACTAACACGACCGATGCAACCGGTACCATTACAGGACTTAGAAAGGAGGTACGGAATTGACTTTTAAATGGAATTTTACAATCCAATAAAAGGGCCAGTCCCAAAGACAGACCAACTGCCAATGGAACTGCTAGAATAGAAAACTGTACACTATTGAAAACCGCCAGGCGAAACGCCTCATTTTGGATTAATGAATGAAAATTTGAAATACCTACAAACTGTTTTTTTACCGGATTGTCTACAATGGAATAAAATAATACAACAACATAAGGATACATAAAACAATAACACACCGGCCAGACTTGGTACCAGAAACAGCCGTGCATATTTCTTTGATAAACGTATTTTTCGTTTCCCCATAACACCTCCAATAAAGCGCTACTTACTTTCCTTTAAGTATAATGAAACACGACTTTGAATTGTTTCGGCCACCTCTTCTGCCTCCTGTTGTCCGGCACAGTAGAATCTCGCTTCCTCGATAATAATGTCACGAATAACCGGATCGCACTCATAAACCCATTGAATGGAATACAACCAATCGCGCAGCACAGAAATATCTTCTTCCGTAGGCGGTTCCAAATTAACCTGCCATCTGCTTGCTTCGTTGCCAATTCGCTCATTCCGAATCCTTTCATCCTTGCTTATTGTTTCAAAGTTTTGCTCAATAAAATCTTTACGGAACTGAAAGCTCCGACTTTTCAGTTCTTCCTCATACGTATCTGCAAAAGCTCTTTAAAAATTCCATGTCCTTCCTTTTTTGACGAAAAGCACAGATACCAGGAAATTATATTCTGAAACGCCGATCCATTTTTCCGTCTGTTGGAAAACCAATAAGCGAAACCAGTTCCCAAATACTTTCCGCGATATTATATAATCCATCAGCTCCCGACGATAGCCGAATTGTAACGAAAGGCTTACTTGTCCATTGTAAATTAAATCCATCTCATCGACAAATTCATCCACCTGCTCCGGTAAGCTTTTGGCTATTTTCAGAAAAGTGAGAAATTCGTCCGACGCAAAAGAACCGTTCCCCTCTTTCCAATCAATTAACTCATTGGTCGAAATCGAACTCACTATTTCTAAAAATTTCTCTTGCGTTAATTCTGCGAATAAAGCCCTATGGGAATTTCTTTGATAAAAATCATAGAATTCATCAACCGTCCATTGATAGCCCTCTCCCACTTCCGAAGTTTTTCCGCAAACGGTGTGGATCTCAAACAATGGGACAAAATTGTACAATTTTCCGTCTATTTCATTCGCCTGAAAAAGATTTTCTAAATAATCTTCTTTATGAAAGGATGGGTCCGCTTCATCCAACCATATAAATCTTCCAATAACCCCTTCGCTGCGTAAGAACGACGGGTGGCTAAGTCACTTAGACTTTCCAAATCCACAAGATCTCCTGCAGTTCCGGAAATCAAATCAACCTGCAACCGTTTCATCGCATCTTCGATACTCATATCCGGGCTGGATGCATCAAAATAGTTATTCACATATACACTATAACTCTCACTAAATTTATTATATGAGAGCACTTGATTTAGCAACTCCGGCCCCGGGTCCAACGTCGCTAGCGTTAACACCTCTTTTTGAATCGGCTTATCGCTTTTCGTAAATATAACCAGCTCTGTTTCCATCTCATCTCGAACGCTTTGTGTTATAACGGCAAGAGAAGCGGAAGATAAAAAGGCTGCCTTTTTTATATCCTGTGATGAAATGCCTGCTGTGACCCAATCAATAACCATTTCCCCTTCCCCATCTTCAAAGGAAAAGTCCTTTAATCCTCTCGACGTTTGCACAAACAACTTAGTGGCATCACCATTTAAAAAGCCACGCACATCCTGCTCTTTCAGTATATAGCCCTCTGCATCAATGGTACCACTCTCGGTATCTATCTCCCATAAGTATTTGTTTCCTTCCATTTCTCCCAACCCATACAAATGATCTTCCCCAACAAAAAAGAGCTTGGAAATATACTTATCGCTTTCTTCAATCACACGAAGCAGGGAACCGTCCGGATTTAAACATACGATTTTACTTGTTCTATTTTCCAAAAAATAAACGTCACCGCCCGGACCTTCCATTAATTCTACGAAATTAAGTTGATCGACATCAGGGAAATAGCTGCTTGCATCAACAGAAAACAGAAGATTTCCCTGATTATCAAATTTCATAAGATGACTGCTCCCTGCTGTATCGGAGTTTGCCGGTTCCTCGCCCAGCAATAAAATCCCCCCCTCCTTGCCTGCCGAAAAATCTTTTAGATGATAATCTTCATCTATTTGCAGCTGAACTTCTTTCGTTTGATTTCCCTCCTGATCATAGTTAGAGAAAAAATAATTGAGTTTTCTTCTCACCTGATCTACTCTCGCCTCCACCACATAAACAGCCTCATTTGAAATATCAATTAAACTGTTTAATGATTGTATATTCAGCTTCTTAAAACTAGGTTGCCAGTTTGTCTCCACCACATTCAACAGCCCCGACTCTGTTCCCGAAATTTGTATGTTCTCTTTTTTTGTCGTCTCTGCGCCGGACGGCTCACGATTTTTCTGGCTGCATCCTGTCAAAAATACGATAAAAGTAACCAAGTATAAGAATAAACGCCTTTTACCGCTCATAATCCCTCCTTATTTCATTCCATATACTTATTGGTATTGTTCTTTCAGATACAAAGATACACGCTTATTGATCATTTTAGAAGCATACTGCGGTGTACAATCGCCTTTAAAATAACGGGTTGCTTCTTCTAAAATTATATCCTGTATCAGGTAATCAACCTCATCTATTCGCGTAATTGAATGCATCCATTCATAAATCTTATTTAACTCTTCTTCCGATGGAACTTCTAATACCGCCTCCCATCCGCTTATTGTATTTCCAACCGAATAGATTCCGCCGTTACTTGGATTATTCATCCAGCTTTTCTCTTTTAATTGATCTAACAAAATTGGAAATGCTGCTGTCATTTGTAAATTTTTTTGATACTCTTCTGTGCAAAAACTTTTGAAAAACTCCCAAACGCCTTCTTTCTTGTCCGAAGCTGCCAACATACCAAGGGATATCACATTATTAAATAACGATCCTGCGCTTTTGTCATTCGGAAACCCCACCATGGTAATCGCTTGACCAAAAACAGCATGCGCTACTTGATAATCAATCAAGGTCCGCCCAAATTCCGGACACTCATAAAGAATTGCTTTTCCATCATGCAGTAAATCAAGATCATCCACCCCAATTTCACTTTCTTCAGGCAGGGCATTGGCAATTTCCAACATTTTCACAAACTCTTCTGTCTCAAAATCAGCTATCCCTTTCTCCCAATCAATATAATTATCCAAATGGAATCTGCATATGTAACGGATCATTTCGTATTTATCCGTATTGGCTATTAACATTTTATCATCCAAATTTTCCAACATCTCATCAATCGTCCAATGTGTTTTTTCTCCGACTTCCGAAACGCGACCCAGCATTGTTCGAATCGTAAATAATGGAACAAAATTATATAAATTCCCTCCAATCTCATTGGCAGTAAATATATTCTGTAAATAATCACTTTCGTTCCTCTCCATATCTTGAGCCATCCAAGGATAAAGATTCTCTAGCAGCCCTTTATTCACATAATAATGGCGTGATGTGTATTGACAAAGGCTTTCCAAATCTAAAATATCTCCTGCCACCCCCTCTATAAGATCCGCATTTAATCGATGCACTACATCTTCTTTCGTATTTTCTACCTTTCTGCTATCCATATAGCTTTTTATTGTAATACTATATTTCTCACTCTGTTTATTAAAGTTTACCACTTGGGATTTTAATTCAGAGTTGGGTTGAAACGTTACTAATGTTAGTTCTTCTTTTTGGAATTGCTCTGCAACTTTATTCATGAGAACGATTTCTAAGTCTCTATTTGCATTCATCTTTTGAACAATAACGACAATTGTGTCCTCGCTCATAACACTAATATTTTTTATTTCTTGTGGATTGATGCCTGCACGAACCCAATTTACGATTTCTATATATTTTTTCTCTTTCAGATCAAAATCCAACAAGCTATTATTGTTACATATAAGATAATCCTTACTCTTTCCTTTCTCCAAAAGAAATGAATCATTCGTCACAAGCATTAGTTCATTTTTATCCATTAACGTCTTATTTTCAATATCTATATCCCAAAGAACGACCTTTTCCCCCTCTTTCCTATAAGCGTCAATGCCCCCATCCTTATTGCTGCACAGGTTTGTTACTTCCTCCTTTTTTACATCAAGTCTGCATACGAAATCACCTGTGTTATCAAAAACGAGAATATTTTGATTTACAATTTCTAATAAATAGATGTAGCCGCGTTTATCAATTTGTAAATCTGAAAAATGCAACTCCGTGCCCTCAAAAAAATCACTTATCTTTTCCGAGCGAATCATCTCCCCAAAACGATTGAAGAATAACAAATAGCTATATTGATTTTGATTGTCCTTTGATAAAACATCTTGTGCCAATAGTATGAAAGACTCATCCTCCCATATTTGCAACTGATTGATTTTATAGGCTTTGTCCAACTGCAATGGAGTCTCTGCCAATAATGTTCCCTCTATATCAAATATTTTATAATTATAATTCCTAACATTTTCATTCGTATTTTCAATTTCTTCTATGACATAAATTTTATTATATTTAGCTCTTAGCCCATAATGAAGCGAATCGATATTTAACTGATAGAATAAAGTCTCTATCGTGTTTTCATTCATCTCCTCTATCGATGGTGTATTTGCCTTATATGTATTTTGCCCTTCTTTTGGTTCATTGCTACAGCCTACCAGGAATAATACTGTGACTAATAAAATCACTATTTTATGCCGACGAACAAACATTTCCCCTCCCCTTCTTACTTTTCTACGCTTACTGTACGGATACCCACTATATATAGCGGGTATCCATTTTTAATTAATATGTATTCATTTGACCATCTAAAGAAACTGCTGCATTTGTAGTACTTCCATCAATAGAAAAATAAAAGTTATACCCCATATCATATAAAGAAGATAACTCGTAATGATACCAATTAAATCCTGCTTCTGTAGGTGGAACATATCTACTGTAAGTCCTTCTTACACGCGCATAATAACCAGCTGATGCATCATACCGTTTATATCCAAAGAAATGATAGCGATGTGGTGTTTCCACATGGAAATAGTAGTTGGAATACAGCCTACTGTTATTTATATACGCAGACCAAGAATAATTATTATTGTATAAATTCCATCTACTAGTTGGGATATTGGCCCCCCGCGGTGTTACTTCATTTTTAGTACTATTATAGTTATTACTTTGAATACTATTGTTGCTGGCAAACACAGATGTTGCATTTAAGAAACATACAAATGCAGCAATACCCATGGCAAGTTTTACTTTTTTCATCCTAACGCCCCCTTTGGTATATTATATGTTTTTAGTAAAAAGAACTAATATACATGGGACTCACCTCCCCCTCTAAAAAAATCACTTTTTACGACTTCGGTTATCCTATGAAAACACTAATCTAACGCAACTATATTAAATTGAATTTCATTTATTTTCCTTTAACCTCATATATTTAAATTTGATATTTTCTACAACATTTTAGCCTAAATTACTTAAAATGTGAATGACATATAGTGGGCAAATTAAAAAACTCCCTTTTATCTACGCCTCTCTAATGCCTTCAAAAGTAGCTAGATATGCCAACAACTTTCATCCTTATCACAATCATTTGGACCATCTGCGGTGTTTGTGCTACAACTTATATTACTAGGACCACTAAATAATTCGCATAACCATTTTGATAATAAATTGTATTTATCCGTGTCTTTCGTTTTTCCATATAACTTTTCCAAAATTTTTGCTTTCTTATGTATGCATCTTCCCAGGCCACTCCCTCTGTTACAAGCCAATTCTAATTTAACCCTCTTCTCTATATACGCTAATGCCAGTTCAAAATTACCGCATTCATACAAATAATCACTCAAGTTCTCATAAATAAGAGCATATTCTTCCCTTCTATGTTTTCTTTCAACCATACTTTTATCCAGACATCTTAATAATG
>JBKTKK010000003.1:0-3684 GCA_047242405.1 Lachnospiraceae bacterium
ATGGTATTATGTAAATTTCCTATGGCTTATGTTACGGTAAAAACGTCAATGGAATGGTATCCTGCACGATTAATGTATGCCGCAAGAATGAATGGTGCAAGTGGATTTAATGCATGGAGAAGTATACAGCTTCCATTATGTATTCCAGCTTATTGTTCTGCTGCAATGTTGATTTTTATGGATACAGTGGGGGATTATGGAATGTCTTCTACCGTAACGGCAGTATATTCTTTCCCTACTTTGCCATATACCATTTACAG
Organism: Lachnospiraceae bacterium; assembly: GCA_047242405.1. Lineage (GTDB taxonomy): Bacteria > Bacillota > Clostridia > Lachnospirales > Lachnospiraceae > Fimimorpha. Next base: position 261 of record JBKTKK010000003.1, read on the forward strand.
TGCAATTTGTTCTTCACCGGCGAGATTTGATATGGCAGGTATTTTGTCGCTGTATCTGATGGTTATGATTGTAATTGCCATGATTATCCAATATATTGCAATGGGTAAGAGAAAATATGATTTTCTTGACAATGGAACGAAGCAGGTGGTTCCAACGAAGGTTGGAAAAGTTTCATCTTTCTTTTTATCTTTTGCCACAATAATATTTGCAGTTATTGCATTGGGTATACCGGTTGGCTCAAATCTGATTATGTCCTTCTCAAGTTCCATTAGTATCAAAGGATTCTCTTTCACTATGGACAATTATAAAGAAGTATTTTTGGGCAGTGGAAGAATGATAAGCGGTATCAGGCACTCATTGATTCTGGCTGCAGTAGCTGCAATCATCGGAATTATTGTAGGATTTACAGTGGCTTATGTTCTTACATATTCTAATTTTAAATTAAAGAAATTTATTGATATGATCACGTTGATTGCTATGGCAGTACCGGGAGTCGTACTGGGTATTGGCTATATATTTGTATGGAACCAGAAATGGTTGACAAATATAGGGTTACATTTATATGGAAAACCGTCTATATTGGTATTGGCATCTGTTGCGGCAGCGATCCCTTTGATTAATAGAATCTTGGTAGGTGGAATGGCAAAGATTCCGAAAACCTTGCTTGTGGCAGCACAAATGCAGGGAGCAGGGTTACTCACTAAGATGAAAACAGTACTTTTGCCATTGATTCATAACAGTACAGTATCAGCGGTATTGGCCGCTTTTGGTGGTAGTGTATTCAATCTAGCGATTACCACAATTCTCTACCCTCCTAACTATAGTACACTGCCGGTATATATCAGTGATGCATATAATGATCTTGAATTTGGATATGCAGCAGCGGCTACTATTATTGGAGGTGCCTTTATCGTAGGGATTATGTTGATTTTGGAAACTGTTTTGAATATAGGACAATCGAAAAAGAAGGGAAAGTAAATGGAAACGATTCTTAAGATAGAAAATATAAAGAAGAACTATGGTAAGAAGGAAATTTTAAAAGGAATCAGTATGGATATAAAGGAGGGAGAAATCATCAGCGTATTAGGTCCTTCCGGATGTGGAAAGTCTACTTTACTTAATATTATAGCAGGAATCATTGAATTAGATGACGGTACGGTATATATACGCGATAAGGTTGTTTCTGCTCCTGGTAAATGTCTGCCAATCGAAAACAGAAATATAAACATGGTGTTTCAGGATTTTGCCTTGTGGCCTCATATGAAAGCTAAAGATAATATCATTTACGGTTTGAAGGTTAAAAAAACCGATAAACAGGAGATAGAGGAAAGATTAAATGAAGTGGTATCCTTGCTTCATTTAGAAAGCTTGTTAGATCATTATCCATCAGAGTTATCAGGTGGACAGCAGCAGCGAGTAGCCATCGCTAGGGCGTTGATTACAAATCCGGCAATTATCCTGTTGGATGAACCGCTGTGTAACCTGGATGTGCAGTTGCGAATTGAGATGAGAACTGAGATGGCGGAGTTGTTTCATTCTTTAAAGACCACAGTATTCCATGTTACCCATGATCCGTCGGAAGCCTTTGCCATGGCAGACAGAATTGTGGTCGTGAATAACGGTGAGATTGACCAGATTGACACTCCTGATATGTGCTATAAGATGCCAAGGACAGCAATGGTTGCAGGTCTTTTGGGCGCAGGAAACAGCCTGATGCAGGGAGAACTGATTGCAGAGAAAAAATGTGTTATTTATGCGGGTAAAGAACTGGAGTGCAACATGTTTGCATCAGAAAATAGCGCAAACAAGAAGATTGAGCTGAGGTTTAGACCGGAGGATGCAGTTTTTATAAATGAAAACATGAAGACGGCAATTCCTATTATTGTTGAAATGTCTACTTTTGAGGGTAGCCAGTACAGAGTAAAGGTAAAAACTGAGTGTGGAGAAGATTTTTGCATTCTGCATGAAAGCTTTTTGGAAACGAACCGGAAGGGGTATGTGAAAATAGACAAGGAAAGGTTATATGCTTATGGAACAGATAACGTTTAAAGGCGGATACGGTGAACACGGAAGAAGCTGTTTTGTGGTTAATTATTCAAAAGAAGCAAGTTACATGATTGATTGTGGAATTATGGATACAGATCTTTTTCCGTATCCTATCATAAGCAGGAAAGAATTAAAAAAGGTAAAATATTTGTTTTTGACACACTGTCACAAAGATCATGCTGGAGCATTCGAGTATTTTGTAGAAAATGGTTTTGAAGGGCATTTGATTACGAGCCGGATGACGCTAGAATTAGCTGATATACAATATGAAAAAATACTTCTTCTTGATACAGAAAGCATGCCAGGTCATTTTGCGACTGATGAATTAGATGTGGTGTATGGCAGAAGTGGTCATTGTCCGGGAAGTTTGTGGTTTCATATCATGAATAATAGAAAAAGTTTCTTTTTTTCAGGAGATTATCAGGCAGAATCATTACTATACCAGTGTGATGTGGTATCACATAGGAGCGCTGATGTGGCGATTATTGATTGTGCTCATAATCAGACCAACCAGACAGCAAAGGAGCTTAGGAAAAATTTGGTCGACTCTGTGCAGAAGATGTTGGAAAGTGGACATCGAGTCATCTTTCCGGTGCCGAAGTACGGGAGGGGGATTGAATTATTGTATCTGCTGGTATCCTGTTTGCCGGATGCACGGATTAATGTGGATGCAAAATTTGCGTATTGTGCTAGAAAACTGATCAAAGAGCAGATATGGTATCAAAGCACACTTTTAGACAGTGCATCTAAAGTAATTAATAATATTTTGAAGCATCCAGTAGATTTAAAGAAGAATGTGGTGGCAGATTATAACATTATGCTAATTGCAGATACACATTTAGCGGAGAAATGTAATATTGATTTTGTATCAAATGCCATCAGCAAAGATGCAGAAATTGTCATTACCGGAAGAAGAAAAAAAGGTTCTTACTCCGACGGACTGTGTGAGAAAAATATGGCACACAGATACTTATATCCACATCACCAGAGCAATGGTGACTTGAACAAAATGATTGCAGATAATAATTTTAGCATTGTGTTTCCCTTTCATAATCCAGAAAAAAAGGTAATTATTGCCTAAGAAAAGGAGTTGTCGGTTAATGCTGATTTTTCATCCCTAAAACGTAAAACAAGAAGAGAATCTTCTATAGAATTCAGTGTTTCTTAGCGCTTGATATTCTGTAGGATATTCCGTACAATGGCTTCTTCTATTTTAGAGAATATTTTTTTCCACTTTCCGATAAACGTATATTTATTGGCACAGGTTTCAAGTATTGTTCTATCAATAAAAATCGTTTCTTTGGAAAGTTCTCCCATGTCAGCCGGACGACGGACCATCTGATAAAGCAAATCTTCACATGCATACAGAAGATGCCC
>JBKTKK010000003.1:3694-39960 GCA_047242405.1 Lachnospiraceae bacterium
ATGCCCTGTTCGGAAACGAGCAATCGTACTGTAATCAGGAGCTTTTTGTCCTGCAGGAAGCCACAGAAAGTTGATAAAAAGGAAGTGATGCAAATGACCACCGTCGGTAAGAAGCCCATGTCGAAAAATAATGTTTAGTTGACAAGAAATCAATAATAGTTTGTGCACATTGTATTAAAATAATAACAATGCTATATTAAATTTATGAATAATCACGTTGAATGCTTGACAATAGAGTTCGATGATGCTATATTGTGACTAAAGATGTTAACGTTATCATAGTGAGGTTAATTATGGCAACATTAAAAGATGTAGCAACCAAAGCAAATGTTTCACCCATTACAGTGTCGCGGGTCATTAATACCCCGGAAAAGGTCAAAAAGGAAACCTGCGAACGAGTTCAGCAGGTTATGTCATCTCTGCGGTATGTTCCCAACACAGCTGCGAAAAATCTGGTCACTAAACGCAGTGGCATGATTGATGTATTTATCCCGGAAAACATTGATTTGAGCAACCCCTTTATGATGCATTTTATTGCCGGTATCAGCAACGTATTGAGCAAACGAATGTATTCATTCCTTATTTTGAGAAATCGGAGTAAAGAACATTTTTGCGATGGGTACATTGTCACAGGGCTTGTAAAACATGAGATTTATGCGTTTCAAGAGTACGCACAGCAGCATTTCCGCCCCATTGCCCTGTTTGGACACACAGAGCTGAGTGATGTGGATTGCATCGACGTTGACAACATTGTTGGAGCCAGGCGTATTGTGGAATTCCTTATTAAAGAAGGGCATAAGCGGATTGCGATGATCAATGTTTCCGAAAACAAGGATTATACTCAAGAACGGTATATCGGATATGTGACCGCACTGCAGGAAAATGGACTGCCATTGGATGACGCACTGGTCATCGTCTCTGCGAACAGCGCGGAAGGCGGCCGTAAGGCAGCATTACACCTGTTGTCAACGACAGATTGTACAGCGATTTTTTGTGCAACAGATACAATGGGAATCGGTGCCTGCAAGGCAGCGGCGGAAAAGGGTCTTTGTATCCCAAAGGATCTTTCGCTGGTGGGGTTTGATGGATTGGGACACCATTTGTTGGCAACGCCAAATCTGACCACGGTTCGCCAGCCTGTATATGAAATTGGGGAAAAGCTCGCACAGACGCTGCTGGATCGTTTGGATGGTAAAGAGGAGCGTGTCAGAGAGCTGATTGAGCCCGAACTGATCATTGGTAATTCAGTGACACTTCCTGGAAAATGAAATCATATACGCATGAAGCGTATAGAAAATATTATGATGAAAGGAGAGAGTTATGAAAAAACGTATGAAAAAGTGCATTTCGGTCCTGTTTGTGTGTATAATGGCGCTGTCGCTTGTGGCCTGTACAGAAAGTGGTGGTGGCAGCAATGTTACCAGCAGCTCGGTTGCTGGTGCGTCGAACTCCACGCCGCCCGCTGAGCCGACAACGTTGCGTGGAACGTTGGAAGTGTGGTCTTCCGGTGAAGAATTGGGACGTTTTGTGGAAGGTTTCAATGAGATTTACCCGGATGTTACCGTTAAGATTACGGTTGTGCCCAATGCGGATTTTCTCGCCAAGCTGACACCAACGCTTGCCGGTGGACAGGGGGCACCCGATATTTTCACGGGGGAATCCGACTATGTCAAATATTTGGTGGATTCGGGATACTGGGATGACCTGCGTGCTGAACCGTATAATGTAGAGACATACACCGAGGATATGTGGGAGTATGTGGTAGAGGTTGGTACCGATGATTCCGGAGCTATCCGTGCGCTGAGCTGGCAGGCTTCGCCGGGGTCTGTGATGTACCGACGGGATATGGCACTCGAGGTGTTGGGAACAGATGAGCCGGAAGAAGTGTCCGCAATGCTGCGCAGCAATGACGCGATGCTTGAGACGGCAGCGAAACTGAAACAGGCCGGCATCAAGATGTTTGCCAGCTGGCAGGATATTATGAATATGCAGTTCTCAAACCGTGAACAACCTTGGGTGGTGAACGGTAAGCTGGTGATTGATGACTCTATGCTTGCATTCATGGATATGGCGAAAGCAATCACAGAAAATGGCTATGATTTGAATGTAGATCCCTGGGCGCCGGAATGGGTCGCGGCTGTCGAGAGCGAGGACACATTCTGCTACGTTCTGCCTACATGGGGATACCAGTTTGTGGTAAAGCCCGGCGCCGTCACGACCGTGGGGCAGTGGGCGCTCTGTGAGGGCCCGGTACCGTATGTGAAAGGCGGTACATGGATGGGTATCTACAAAGACAGTCCCAACAAGGATCTTGCGTGGGCGTTCATGGAATATGTGACGTGTAACAGTGATGTGCAGCAGTCGTATGCCAAAGAATACGGCGAATATGTTTCCCTTAAATCTGCAGATGAAGCTTTGGCAAAGGAACCGGGCGAAGACGTCTTGGGCGGTCAGAATCTGTTTGCGTTCTACAACGATCTGATGAGTGACCGAACGATCTGATGACTGGATATGATGGACAGATCAACAATGCGTTTTTGTCTGCGGCAAAGCTTTATGCGGCAGGAGAACTGGACAAGGATGCCGCGGTACAGCAGTTTAAAGAAGATGTAAGTACAGCGTATCCTGAGCTTGTAGTCAAATAACAGTACGCAAGGGGGGGGCGGCAGCACAGTACATGCCGTCGTCCCTTTTATTGAGGAGAGAATGTAATGGGTAATAAAAGAAAGAAGCTGAACAGTTCGATAGAAAAAGGAAAGTATGGTATTTTGTTTATTGTGCCTTTCTTTATTGTTTTTGTGGTATTTGGACTATATCCCGTTATCTATATGTTCTTTCTCAGCTTTCATAAATGGGATGGCCTTTCGTCAATTACTTTTTTGGGATGGGACAACTATAAACGCCTGCTGACAGACAAGGTGTTTTATCAGTCTATTTGGAATACATTCCGCATATGGGTATTCACTTTTATCCCGCAGATCGCGTGTGCGCTGCTCCTATCGGCATTGTTCACGTTCAAAAAAATCAAGGGGATGAAATTCTTTCGGGCGTCATACTACCTGCCGAATCTCATTACGGCGGCTTCTGTAGGCCTTCTTTTCAATCTTTTGTTTGACGGGGACAAGTCCGTGGCGAACAAGATCCTAACAGCGCTGCATGTGGAAGGCACCCCTTTTTCTTTTTTCAGCAGCGGCGCATTTACATCGGGAATGGTCTCCCCAGTGGTGATGTGGTTGGTTTATAAAGTCATTGTGATGGCCGGTATCACAACGATTGACGCATCCGTACGATGCTGCTTCGTGGATGGCGCCGAAAGTTTAAAACATTTACCCGAATCACCATGCCGATCCAGCCAACGCTTATTTATTTGACGATAACGTCCATCATCGGTGGTATGCAGCCGTTTGACGTGCCGGCAACGTTAACGAACGGAACGGGTGATCCGCAGAAAGCTGTATTGACAATATCTATGTACTTATAAACCAGGGTTCAAAAGTTTCAATTAGGGGTACGCGTCCACGATGTCGGTGGGCTGTCATCCTCATCGCGGTCTTGAGCGTCTTCGCGTTTCAAGTAATGCGAAGGAGGGGCATGATGACTGAGGCAACGCGGCCAAAGGCCAGGTATCCATCCGCGCAGAACAGAGCCGTTTGTGATCCAATGCGTCATGTACGCGTTTCTCATCCTGCTGGTTCTCCTATCCATCGTCCCATTTTATCTGGTGGTTGTCAACGCGACCCATTCCAGTTTTGATATCGTAACGCGGTTGAATCTGCTGCCGGGCGGCAAAATACTGGAAAACTATACTACCATGCAAAGTCATGTGAATATTTGGCGCGGCTTTTTCAACAGTCTGTGCATAGCGGTGCCGTACACGGCGTTCACAGGGTATTTTGGCGCCTTAACCGCATTTGGCTTTGCGAAATACCAGTTCAGAGGCAAGAATCTGCTGTTTGCCGTTGTGCTGGCATCCATGATGCTCCCCAGTCAGCTGAGCATCATCGGATTCTATCAGCTGAATCTCAAACTGCATCTGCTGAATTCCTATATACTGTCATTTTCCCAGCATTGCCAATGCGACTGTGCTTTTTTTGATCATTAAGCAGAGCATCCCGCAGTCCATGTTGGAGGCGGCCAGACTGGAAGGATGCGGCGAGTGGAAGATCTTTAACCGCATCGTCCTGCCCTGTATTTTTCCCGGAGTGGTCACCATGTGCATCTTCAACTTTGTCTCCTGCTGGAACAATTATATGGGGCCGCTCATCATTATGACATCCAACCGGAAATATACAATGCCGGTGATGATCGCCATGATCAAGGGGCTCTATCTGTCAAACTATGGGGCGATGTACCTTGCCATTGCCATATCCATTGTCCCGATCGTGGTCGTGTATGTTTTCTTTTCCAAATATATCATCAACGGACTCACTGTGGGTGCCGACAAGTAAGGGGGGCAACATCATGAAAAAGGTCGAATGGCGTTACTCAACACAAATGGCCGGTTGGCAGACGGGCGCTGAGCGGAAGCTGTCAGACAGTCCGCCCAATTTAATCCTAACAGGACGGGAATATCAACGTATGTATGGATTCGGAGCTTGTTTCAACGAGCTAGGTCATAAGGCGCTGCAGCATTTGGAACAGGACGGGCAGGACGCTGTGCTGCAAGAGCTGTTTGAGCCATCCAAGGAAGGGTGCAATTTCAATTTCTGTCGCCTTCCCATCGGCGCAAACGACTACGCGGAGGGCTGGTATAGTTTGGATGAGACGAAGGGCGATTTCAGTTTACGTGATTTCTCGATTGCCCGCGATGAAAAAAGGCTGATAATACTCGGTGGCTCAGCGGTTTGCGCCGCAGCTCAATTTCTTCGCGTCACCCTGGAGTCCGCCCACCTGGATGAAGTCTCCGCCGGTGTACAACTGGGGCAGGCTGATCTGGACAGAAGAGAACCTTTCCGCTTATGCAAAATATTTTGTCAAGTATGTGAAAGCCTATGCTGCCCATGGAATCCACATTGATCAGATCCACATACAGAATGAGCCGGTGGCCAACCAGAAGTTCCCTTCCTGCATGTGGACAGGCGGTGAGATGCGGGATTTTATCCGAGATTATCTCGGTCCGCTTTTTTCGCGGGAGGGACTGGATACGGAGATATGGCTTGGAACCATCAATGCGCCAGGATGTGATTACAACCGGCTGATCTTTGATAAATGGGCAACGGAAGACTACGATTATTTTGCCAACACAGTCTTATCTGATGAGGATGCGCGCTGCTATATTGCCGGCGTGAGCTACCAATGGGGCGGCAAAATTGCCATTCAGCGCACCTTTGAGAGCTGGTGGCCGGAGATTCGTTTGATGCAGTCGGAAAATGAGTGCGGCTTTGGGGACAATACCTGGGAATACGCAAAGTACGTCTGGACGATGCTGAAACACTATATCAGCAATGGCGCGGAGAGCTATATGTATTGGAACATGGTTCTGGAACCGCAGGGCAGGAGCACCTGGGGTGATCCGCAGAATGCCATGATTACGATTGACCCAATCAGCCGAGAAGCCGTATTCAATCCTGATTTTTACGTCATGAAGCACTTTTCGAATCCGATTCGGCGCGGAGCCGTTAGGTTGGAAGCCCGGGGGACATTTGCGGCGGACAGTCTGGTATTCCGCAATCCTAATGGAGCATATGTGGTGGAGGCGTTCAATCCATTTGCGCACGAAAGGATACTGACATTGGAACTGGAAGGCGAACGAATTTCGTTTGAACTTCCGGCTGCGTCATTCAACAGTATGATCTTGCAAAAATGATGGTAGTGTCAAGCGCAATATGAAAAAATCGAATCCCTTTCCGTTGGACGAACCGAGTATATTTTACTTAAGGAACCCCAGTCAAAGTTGAATTTGACGGGCTTTCAGCCCGGTTCTGACCGGGTTGCCGACGTAAAGTTTTGGTCGCCCAAGCCAAAGAAGGGGGGAGGGAAAGGCTCAAAGCCCCTGAAACCATTGATTTTACTGGGTTTAAGCCGATTTTAGGCATATAAATTTGACACTACCAAAATGATAAAGGAGGTCATTATATGACGGGATATATTGTTACAACGATTGAGGAAAACGGGAAGCCCGTAGAGATCAGAAAAGAGTTCAATGGAGAGCCGGATCAACAGGCACAGGAGCTGTATCTGGTGAATTTATATCCCCAGGTTCAGTATCAGACTATTCTCGGGTTTGGCGGCGCGATCACGGAGGCAGTAGGTCTTGTGCTTAGATCCATACCGCCGGCCCAGGCACAAAAAGTGATACGCGATTATTATGGGCCGGCGGGCATCGGATACACCCTTGTCCGCACGCATATCGACAGCTGTGATTTTTCAAGCGGCAATTACTGCGCGATACAAGAGAACGATGACACGTTTGAAACCTTCTCTCTGCGTCATGATGAGGAGAATATCATCCCCTTTATCAAAATGGCGCAGCAGGAAGCAAATACCACATTGTCCGTTATGCTCTCTCCTTGGTCTCCGCCTGCCTTTATGAAAACCAATAAAAGCCGTAATGACGGGGGGAGTCTTTTGACGGCGTATGCGCCGCTGTGGGCAAAATATATTTGTAAGTATATTCTGGAGTATAGAAAACGCGGGATATCTGTAACAAGGTTATCGATACAAAATGAGCCGGGTGCGACGCAAACCTGGGATAGCTGCCGGTATACCGCGCAGCAGGAAAAAGACTTCCTTCAAACCCATCTGTATCCGGCGCTCTTGAAAAACGGACTGGGAGATGTGGAGGTGTTTATCTGGGACCACAACAAGGAACGGCTGTTCGAGCGCGCGGAACAGTGCATCACAACCGAAACAGACAAAATGATATCTGGACTGGCATTTCATTGGTACAGCGGAGATCATTTTGACGCAGTACGCCTTGTCAGAGAGAAATTCCCGGATAAATCTCTGATGTGTTCAGAAGGATGTATTGAATACAGTCGGTTTGGGAAGGACCAGGAATTGAAAAACGCGCAGATGTACGCGCACGATATGATTGGCAACCTAAACGCGGGTATGAATCTATTTTTGGACTGGAATATCGTCCTAGATGAGGAAGGTGGCCCCAATCATGTTTCGAATTATTGTGAAGCACCTGTTATCTGCGATACTCAGTCGGGACGGATCATCCACAAAATGTCTTTCTATTACATAGCTCATTTCAGCAAATACATAAAGAAGGGAGCAATAAGAATTGCCACTACAAGCTATTCGGACAAAATCGAAGTATCAGCTTTTGAGAATCCAGATCACACGATAGTGGTTACATACTCAATGAGAGCAATGAAAACAAGCCAGTTATCTTGCGGCTTCAGAATGAATTGATTTCGATGCAATGCTTGGAAAAATCAATTTCTACTGTTGTGATAAACACGTAATTGTTTAGATGGGAGGTACAAGCGAATGTTTAAAAGATGGATTTCATTTATACTAATATTGTCTATGACAACCTTGATCATGCCGATTGTGCTTGCGTCTGAAACAGGACCGATGGTAAGCGTCTGGGTATCTCAAGTCAATACGTCTGATAGCGGAATGGCTAAAGGCTTGGAACAACAAGCACCGCTTTATTTTTCGAGCGATGATGGGACATCTATCAGTAACTTAATTACAGTAGATGAAGATAATACTTATCAGACGATAGATGGATTCGGAGCATCAATTACGGAAGCATCTGCTCATTTATATCAAACAGAACTCTCACCTCAAGAACAAGACAATTTGATGAATGCCCTATTTGACAAAGAAACAGGTATTGGACTTAGCATGTTACGTCAGCCTATCGGTGCAACTGACCACTGTGTGTCACCATACAATTTCGCGCCGGAAGAACAATCGGATGACTTGCCGGAGTTCGATTTCTCACATGAATTGGAAGAAATTTTTCCTACAGTACAAGATGCTTTGGGTGTTGAGACTGGTCGTGTGAAAGTTATGGCTTCTTGCTGGAGCCCTCCGGGATGGATGAAGAACAATAGTTCTGATTTGGGGATGTATAACAATATTAAAGGTTCACTAAAGCAATCGAAGTATCAAGCCTATGCTACATAACAAAATTCATTCAGAATTACGAGTCACGTGGCATTGATATTTATGCGATCACACCGAACAATGAGCCCGATCACGCGAGTTACGATTGGCCTGCGCTACCTATGACGCACACAGAGGCACAAAAGTTAGTTGCTGATTACCTCAAACCAACACTTGTACAAACCAATATAGATGCGAAAATTATGTGTTGGGATCACAGCTATACAACCATGAACTATCGTGAAGGTGCATATCCCTTAGCCTATTATGCTGATGCAGATGCGCTGAATGCAACAGATGGATCTGCGTGGCATTGGTATGAAGGCGATGAAGAGGTGATGTCGGTAATTCACAAGGAGTATCCTACAAAAGACATCTGGTTTACAGAAGGTTCAGGTGGTGAATGGGGATTCCCCAAGTGGAAAACAGCATTTCTCAATCAGAGTTCTTGCGATGTTAATATAACCCGCAACTGGAGCAAATCGATAATTTATTGGAACTTGGCGTTAGATCAAGATGGTGGTCCGGATTACTATTATGATGTCAACCAAGGACATAATTCTACAAATCGGGGCCTCGTGACGATCAACACGCAGAATGGAACATGGTACTATAACGTTGATTATTACACGTTGGTACATTTCAGCAAATTTGTAGAGCCAGGTGCAGTACGAATTGACTCCACCAGCTTGGATGGAAACATCGAGACGGTTGGTTTCAAAAATCCTGATGGCAGCAAAGTTCTTGTCCTCACAAATTTATTGAACAGCGCTCAAAATATAAAAATTCGTTGGGGTAATCAGTCCGTAAACTACTCTTTGTTGCCAGAATCTCTTGTCACTATGACTTGGGCTGGTACACAAGTTGGGACGGATGCTGAACCAATATGGTTCAACAATTTAGAAAACAACATGAATTATAGTGCGGGTACCAGCGCATCTGTTTCCTCTGCAGAGAGTGCAGCCAATCTCGGTGGAAGCAAAGGGATAAAGCTTACAACTACTGCAAGCGGTGATCCGGGAACAACCAGTCAGTGTGCAGTGATATATTCGCAACAAGGAAATAGTATTGATGCAGCCGGCTATCAATATCTGACTTTCTCTGTGAAAGACATGGTCAATCCAAGCAGCTGTACAGTCAAGGTAACTTTTGTAGATAAGAATGGAAACGAATCCTCGACGTGGAGTCACGAAAAGACTGTATATCAAAATTGGACAAGATTGTGGGTCCTGATTGGTGGAGCAGAAAATTTTAACAGAGCCGAAATTGCGCAAATCAAGATTGGTTTTTACTGGAAAGGCGATTATTTCATCGATGACTTGGCATTTTCATGCGGTTATAATGACGGTATTCCATATTTGACAGAGAATCTTGTCGTAAATGGAAGTTTTGAGGATGACGGCAGCGCTGTCCCGCAGCCCAAGGGGTGGCATTTCGAAGGAGCAAACCCCGAATCCACTTATCTGGAGAAAAACAGAAGTTCTGCGTCAGGGCGGTTCCATGTAGTTCATTACTCAGCGGCGGCATATGACGCTTATACTTGGCAGACAATCTACAATCTTCCAAACGGTACATATACGTTACGCGCTATGGTGCAATCCGGAGGTGGACAAACGCAGAACAAAGTGCTGGCAACTGATTTTGGTGGTTCGGAATTAAGTGTTAACATCCCGGTCAGTACTCCATGGGTTCAGGTGGAAATAAACAACATCCAAGTTACCAATGGAAAATGCACCGTTGCCTTTTATACGCAAGGAAATCCGGGTGACTGGAGTTGTTTTGACAATGTCGAGTTCTTTGCAGAAAGATGAAAACATGTCATTACAAAATGAAAACAAGTTGCTTAACTCCCTTGAAACTTCATGCTTCGGGCGAAGATTACCTGGAGACCATACTTGTTCTCCACAAGAAGATGGGAATGGTGCGTTCTGTGGACGTTGCTCGGCACATGGAGTGTCAAAATCCAGCGCAAGCCGCGCGGTGGACCCCCTGCGGGAGGGCGGCTTCTTCACTATGGATGCGGTTTTTTCTACGCCTGATTGACATTAGTCAGGAAATTGTCGAACGGTTCTATGAGAAACACCGCTTTTTCATAAACCTCCTCACCGAAGCCGGCGAGGATCCGGAGGTGGCGGAGCGGGCTGCCTGCGGGATGAGCATGTTATCAGCCAAGAGTCTTTTGAGTGCCTGCGGGATGCGTACAACGCACAGAAAGAATGATTTGCCTGCATGACGAGGGGGAAAACAGTAACGCGGCCGGGAATTTCAAACTCGACCGTGTTACTCATTTTTGTGTCACAGTAAAAATAAACCACCTGCTCTGCACAACATCATAAACTTAAGCGTAACTTGAAGGAATCTGTTTGAAGGTAGGCTGTTTCCTTTTATTATGATAAAATATAAGTAGGGGTGCATAAGGTTGGTATACATAAAAACAATATGTATACCAAAAGAAAGTAACAAGAAGAAAACGGTTGCGCACAATTTGTGACGCAACCGTTTTTCTAGTTTTCTTTTGTAATATGGTAAGTGTGTTTCTCAAAATCGACTTCTACCGTTGTACCATCAGAAAAAGTCGTTTTCTGATGCATTGGATTGCCATTTAGAAAGGTGTGGGAAACCATTTCCTGCATGGCAAGCTGCTCGTGAACTTTTGTTACAATGTTGCAACGATCCACCATTTCCTCTTCACTTAGCTGTTTATGGTCATTGAAAGAACCATCCGTATTCTGATAAGCGCCGTTACGAATGAAGTATGGAGCACCGCCATTTAAAAGGGCATAGAGCATATAATCTTCGTGGTCATATTGTTCCATCATCCATGGAATAATAACGCAATCATGGTATACAAGGTTAAATAATGGAACAGGTAACCCATATTTTGGACTTCCTGGTTTACGCATCATGAAATCATAAGGGGCATAATGGCAAAAGACGAGGCTAGGGATGGCCCAATCAGTAACTTCTTCTGAACTAGGTAAGATACCCTTTGATAATAAGTAGGAGAAACATTGTCCACGATAATCAAAGCATTCTTTTTCGTCATCCTATGCCAAGGGTGGGAACATTCATCCCCTTCGTTACAGGTAAATACATCTAAGTAAGCACAATCTAAATCAATTTGTTGTTTTATGAGTTCGCTAAAGTTTCTCTTCACATAGTAAGGCGCTTGCGTGGCACAGAGGTAGGTCTGCTGTCCTCCTGCCCAATTTGCGTGCTCTGGATAGGTACCATCTGCTTTTCTAGTACCAAAGTTTTTATCAAAGGTTTTCGCTGCAAAATAATAATCGCGATACTGATCATGGATGCCAAAGGTGTAATTGTAATTATGTACCGTATCTGTCAACTCTTTCATCTTTTCCCAGCCACCGGCTTCTTCACAGGCAGGTAAGTAATCGGGGTGTTGGTTGTCGTAGCCAGGTTGGGCCCAACCATCTAAATGCAAATATAGTTTCTTTATTCCTAAATCGTCGTGGTAATGGCGTATTTCTTCTGTTCTTTGTTCAAAAGGAACGGTTCGATTATTTTTATCTGGTTCATTTGGATCAAAGAAATTAGAATCAGGCTGAACTTCTGTTTTGATGCCTGCGTGGACAAAGACAGATCCAATCAGCTTTTCTACTGGTGCCACAATCGCTTTTTCTTTTAAAGAACGAAATGTCCCCTGCTCTTTTACATATTGTCGGTAAATTTTACAAAGGGTATTGTAATCACAATCGTTTAAAAAGGAATAGCACATCGTTCTGCGAAAATCAATTTTACCTAAGCTTGGATAAAAACGAATTCCTACGTGGGTATAAGGCCCATTCGCTGGATGATTGGCATAATAGCCGGCATTCCAAGGTTGTTCACAGATTGCAATGTAACCAGCCCCATCTTTTACTTGTCCAAACCAAGGCATATACGAACCAGCTGTACACATATGGCCATCAAAGGAGATTCCCTTTAACTCCTCCGGCCAAGTGTTGGGGATGAGCAAACCTTGTTGTTCATTAAGAAGTGTGTAATGACTTTCTTTTTTCTCATCAAACTCCATATAGCCAGGCCAACGTACTTCATTAATTAATAGGGGATCTTCGATCAATGGGATGAATTCAAAGTGTACATTTTGTGTGGCTTCTTCTATCCATACAATTGTTTCAAATGCAAGGGAGTAGGATTTTCCCCGTTTAACAAAGTTCTCATAGTGGCTTATAATTCCGACACCCAAACCTGTTTTCCAATTCCGATGTGTTATTGTTTGTGCTTCCTGAAAATAAAAGTTCCCATCCGTTGTAATTAAATATGGTTTATAATCCGCTGCCCATCTCCATTTCACTTGATCTTTGTCAAATGAAAAAGAAGGCTGTTTTCATCAAAATTCAATGTAATATTTCCGCATGTAATCGCTTTCATATCAATTATTCATCCTTTCCATGTGCTATCCAATGCTAGTTAGAACTAAATCAATTATAACATAGGATCATGGAAAAAATTTTCATATAATCCAAAAACATTATCAAATAATCCGAAAAAAGAAGAATCATGTTTTGCTATCTTTAGCCTGGCGTAGTCGTTCCCGGCTGGCTTCGCTAATTGCATTCGAATATTTTTTAACAGATTTTGCATATTCGAGGGGAGACATTCCTGTAATCTTTTTAAATTGTTTCGAAAAGTAAGGAAGAGAACTATAGGAAAGGTAATACGCAATCTCTGTAAAATTCATGTTGCTATCTTTAATAAGCTCCTTTGCACGATTCACTTTCATTAGATTAAAATACTCAATTACACCACAATTTTTTTGGGTATGGAATAATGCGTGTAAATTGGATCGGCTAAGATTAAAACGCTTACAAATTGTTTCAATACTTAAAGGATTTCGAAGCTCAATTTCCATATATCGAATAATTTGATCCAACCGGCTATCATTTTTACCCCTTGTCGTCAAAGGCAGTAACGAATGATCACTTATGCTGGTATGGTCTATATGGTTTCGCTTAATTAAAATTAAGAGCAATTGCAAATAGAGTAATATAAGTTGTTGGGAGCCATAGGGACTGTCTTTTGAAAGTGTAACTTGTTCAACAGATGGTATATGTAAAGGGGTAGAAAAAGAGGCTTTTGCTTCTGTTATAATTTTCGAAATAATAATGCGTTCTTCTTCATTTAGACAGCAGCATTGCTTTTTAAATGCAAAAATAGATTCGGAATCACAACGAAATGAAATTACGACAAGATTTGGCGCCTTATTTCCAATTGCCTGTAGCCCATGGAATTCATTAGGGCAATGAAAAATAATCTCGCCTGTTTTTAGTGGAAGGATTGTTTCATCGGCCCGGATTAGAATTTCCCCTTTATCCACGTAAACAAATTCCCAAAAATCATGGGATTCTCCGTCAAATATAAAGTCTTTAGTGTATTCAAAATAGTGAATCGTGATAATTTCATTGATATCGATTTCTTTCTGTAACCGCGTACTGATATAAGTCATAAATTGCCTCCTTTCTCTATTGTTTAAATAGATACTAGCATGAAAATAATAATCTGACAATTAGATAATATGTTAAATATTAAAGATATTTGAACAACTATTTTTTCACTATTTCATATATAATTGTTATAGAGTAATGAAATCACCGAAGAGGGTATCCATACGTTTTGTATGTGATGCCCATTTTTATTAAACAAAGGAGGTTGGATTTATATGAGACAATTAACCGTTGCCTTAGTAGGGCTTGGTAGCCGGGGGAAAGATGCCTATGCACCTGTTGCTAAGAAAATTCCAGAGAAAATGAAAATTGTAGCTATTGCAGACATTGATCCATCGAAAGTAGAAGAAGTAGCGAGTATCTATGATGTTCCAAAACAGTTTTGCTTTTCAAGTGCAGAGGAGTTACTGGCACAAGAAAAATTAGCGGATCTCATGTTTATATCGACACAAGATAGGCAACATGTTGGTCATGCAATCCCTGCTTTAAAAAAGGGATACGATATATTACTAGAAAAACCCATTTCTCCTAATCTAGAAGAGTGCAAAGAAATTCTAAAAGTTGCAAATGAAAACAATCGTAAAGTAGTAGTTTGTCATGTTTTACGCTATACCCCATTTTATCAAAAAGTGAAAGAAATTTTGGATACAGGAACAATTGGAGCCGTTGGTACTGTGATGGCCATAGAAAATGTTGGATATTGGCACCAGTGTCACAGCTTCGTTAGAGGTAATTGGAGAAATTCTGGAACAACAAGCCCTATGATTCTTCAAAAATGTTGCCATGACATGGATCTTATTTTATGGCTTACTGGAAAGCAGAGTAAGTATATATCTTCTTTTGGTGATACCTATCTATTTAAGAAAGAAAACGCTCCAGAGGGAGCAACACTCCGGTGTATGGATGGATGTAAAGCAAAAGAGAGTTGCCCATTTGATGCCGAAAAAATATATATAAAAAATAAGGCTACGGGAATAGAAGCGGGGCATAAGGGTTGGCCATGTAATGTATTAACGCTTCATCCAACGAAGGAAAGTGTAACGGAAGCCATTCAAAATGGGCCTTATGGGAGATGCGTATATCATTGCGATAACAATGTTGTAGACCACCAAGTCGTAAATATTTGTATGACGGATGGATCAACGGTAAGTTTTACGATGACTGGGTTTACAGAAACAAACTCCAGATATGCCAAATTTATGGGAACAAAGGGAGAGTTAATCGCCAATTTACATACAAATATAATTGAAGTAATGCCATTTGGGGGAGAGAAACAAGTAATAGATGTTTCGAAGTTGGCAGATGATTTCTCCGGTCATGCCGGTGGTGATAACAAAATGGTCGAAGAATTTATCGATATGATCATTGAAGAGAAAGAACCAAGTGCTTCCATGACTACACTAGAGCGTTCAGTGGAAAGTCATTTAATTGCATTAGCAGCAGAAAAGTCAAGAGTAGAAAATGGCAGGGTAATCGATCTTAACGATATGTATTTAAATGAAAATATATAAAAAATAAGGAGGAAAATTGTATGAGAAAATGGAATTGGAAAAGAACAACAGCCCTTGGTCTTGCTTTTATGATGGTGGGGGGCCTAGCTGCATGTACGAAGGAAAGTAGTAGTGGTGGAGACGGAAAAACGACAATAAGCTTTGGGATATGGGATGAAAATCAACGGCCAACGATGGAAGCTTTGGCTGCTGCCTATGAAAAAGAAAATACCAATGTAAAAATCGATATCCAATTGACACCATATAAGGGTGGAGAGTATTGGACGAAGTTAGAGGCTGCTGCGACTGGCGGTTCGGCTCCTGATGTATTTTGGTTAAATGTACTGCATGCGGAAGATTACAACGATGGGCAAATCCTTTTAGATTTAACCAAATACGTTGAAGAATCGGATTTAAATCTAGAAGAAAATTTCCCAGAAGCATTAATTAATTCTTATACCTTTGATGGTTCCCTTGTGGCCATTCCAAAAGATTTTGATATGAATGCATTATGGTATAACAAAGAACTCTTTGACAAGGCTGGTGTCGATTACCCAACCGATGACTGGACTTATGAAGACCTAGTAGCTGCTTGCAAGGAATTACAAGAAGCTGGCTTAGGGGACGGTATTTATCCATTTGCCTGCCCAATCGATTTCCAGACTTGGTATTACCCAACCGTATATGCTTATGATGGATGGATTTTCAATGAAGATAAGACAGAAACGGGCTATGATGATCCAAATACACAAAAAGGAATACAGTGTTGGATTGATTTGGTTGAGGAAGGATATTCTCCAGACGTTGCTACGTTATCAGAAACAGGTTCCGATGCCATGTTTGAAGGTGGTCAGATTGCTATGACTTTGGCAGGATCTTATATGACTCCACAGTATATAGCAAATGATGCTATAAATGATAAGATTGACTTGGTTGAATTCCCAGAAGTAAACGGCGTAGAGCCAAATATTATCAATGGTTTAGGATATGCGGTTTATGCAAAGAGTAAAAACGTGGATGAAGCAGTTGATTTTGCTTATGGCTAGGTGACGAAGAGGCAATGAAGATTCAAGGTGAAAGCGGTGTTGTTATCTCAGCTCGTAATGATGCACAAAAATATTTTGCTGAATCGAACAAAGATTTAAACCTTGCTGCTTACACAAATCATTCCGATCTTGCAAATCCGTTACCTGTTGTCAAGTCTGTAGCAGAAATTTATGACTTAGAAGCAGAAGAACTAAAAGCAGCTTATACAGGAGAAAAATCGCTGGCTGATGTGTGTGCACAATTAAAAATCGATGCCGATGCAATTTTACAAAAAACAGCTAAGTAGGTGAAAGTTATGAGAAATGCAAGCAAACTGGGAAAGAAGAAGGTCACAAGGCGGCAATTAAACGACTGGACGGCTGCTTATATATTTATTGCACCGTTGCTCCTTGGTATTGGCGTATTTTATCTTTTTCCATTTATACAAAATTTTTGGTTTAGTTTAAATGATGTAAATAAGTTTAACATGACAACATTTGTAGGCTTGGATAATTATAAGGAAATGTTTACAGATATTGAAGTATGGCAGGCTCTGGGTAATACATTTAAATACGCCATAATAACCGTTCCTGTTGGACTTATGCTATCACTATTGTTAGCAGCACTTTTAAATACTTCCATAAAGGGTACATCCATATCGAAACATATATTTTCACCTTCCGACGATGTCGGCAGCCGTAGCCCTCGTTTGGAAATGGATTTATAATGAAAACTACGGTATTTTAAATGCAATTGCAAAAGGCTAATCTGCCAACCCATGGATGGCTAAACGATCCAAATACTGCTTTATATATGATAATGATTGTAGGATTTGGTAGCGTCGGTTACAACATGATAATTTTGCTCGCAGGTATGCAAGGGATATCAAAGTCTTATTATGAGGCTGCAAAAGTGGACGGAGCTGGATTCTTTCAACAGTTTTTTAAGATAACGTTGCCCATGTTATCGCCGACAATCTTTTTTGTTCTCATTACTTCGGTCATAGGCGCATTCCAGGTCTTTGATACGATTTATATGATGATAGGAAAAGCGAACTTATCCTTTAAGAGTACGCAAACGCTTGTTATGATTTTCTATCGTCAAGCCTTTGATTACGGACATAAGGGTTATGCAGCGTCAATTGCGGTCTTCATTTTTGCAATCATTATGCTATTAACGGTTATTCAGATGCGTGTTCAAAAAAAATGGGTAAACTACGATTAAAGGAGGATAAGTTTAATGAATACAAAAAAAGCGAGAAAGAATTTAATTATACATATCCTTCTCATTTTAGGCATAGGAATTACAATCTTACCGTTTCTTTGGATGATTCTAACATCATTCAAGACTCAGGGGGAAGCAATGACAATTCCCCCTACGATATTTCCAGAACATTTTGTTATTAAAGCGTACAAATCGGTACTAGAATCGATACCTTTTGGTAGAATCTATTTAAATACAATTTTTTCAACAGTGGTAACGGTTATTGGCCAGGTACTTATTTGTTCCGCTGCGGCATATGCCTTTGCAAGAATAAAATTTCCAGGAAAGAATTTCTTATTTATTCTTATCCTTTCTGTATTAATGGTTCCTGGTCAGATTTTTCTAATTCCACAATATATGATTGTACAGAAAATGGGCTTAGTTGATACATTGCCAGCCCTTTTCTTACCAAACTTATTTAGTGCATTTGGGACATTTATGATGCGTCAATTTTTCTTATCCTTACCGGATGAATTGGAAGAAGCCGCAATATTAGATGGATGTAACCGATACCAGATATTCTTTAAAATCATGCTTCCATTGGTCCGTTCTGGTATTGTTGCGCTAGTGATTTTTACCGCTAAGTTTGCATGGAACGATTTTATGTGGCCACTTATCATAAATACTTCAACAACAAAAATGACATTGGCTCCAGCATTGTCAACGTTACAAGGGCAACATACTACCGATTATCCGGCGCAAATGGCTGGGGCAGTTATGGCAGTGGTGCCGCTGATTGTATTATTTTTTATATTCCAAAAGCAATTTATTGAAGGAGTTGCTCATACTGGTATAAAAGGATAAGGATTGATTTGGAACAAAGGATAGAAGGATATTGAATATGGAAAAGGACACTTCATTGTATGGAGTGTCCTTTTTGTTGTTGAAACTTGCGGTTTTTTATCGTGTCAATGTATGTGAATGCTGGCTTTATTCCGTACTATATACTTATTTCTGCAATTAATCTTAAAAACAATTTTTTGGTCTATATATTACCAAGCGCAGTCTCTGCCTATTTCATAATACTGATTAAAACGTATATCGAGTCTATCCCTGGAGAATTAATGGAATCAGCGCAAATGGATGGTGCTGGCATTTTAAGCATCTATATTAAAATTATAATGCCATTGGCAAAGCCCATATTGGCATGTATTTGCGTCTTTGCAGCGGTTAATCAGTGGAATGCCTGGTCAATCAAAAAGACCAGGTAGAAAATTTGATTGAATTAAGAAATCGCGGTAAAACAAATTAAATTTTGCTAAATATGACAACCTACTGTCATCTTTTCTATGTTATTATAGCTTTTAAGAATAGCCTTAAAATAAACATAAGAAGATGGAGATAAAGCAATGCATAAAGAAATGGCAAAGGCAATACTTTCATCGCAAAATGGTATGAATCTTTACAGGGGGTGTACCCATGGCTGTATTTATTGCGATGCTAGAAGTACCTGTTATCAAATGAAACATGCGTTTGAGGACATTGCAATAAAAAGTAATGCGGCGGAATTACTGGAGCAAGCATTAAGACGTAAAAGAAAAAAATGTATGATAGGAACAGGGGCCATGAGTGATCCATACCTACCGGCAGAAAAAGAACAACTCCTTACAAGGCGGTGCTTAGAACTCATAGACGAGTATGGGTTTGGATTAGCGATCCAGACAAAATCAGACTTGATTTTGCGTGATTTAGATTTGCTAAAGCGTATTAATAAAAAGACAAAATGCGTTGTACAGATGACACTGACGACTTACGATGAGGAATTGTGCAAGGTAATTGAACCTAACGTCTGTACAACGAAGCGAAGGGCAGAAGTATTAAATATAATGCGGGAGGAAGGCATTCCAACTATTTGTTGGCTCACACCTATTTTACCTTTTATAAATGATACAGAGGAAAATATACGTGGAATCCTTGCATATTGTAAAGAGGCAAAAACCTATGGAATCCTTCTGTTTGGAATTGGTGTTACTTTGAGGGATGGGGATCGACAGTATTTCTACCAAAAACTTGACCGACACTTTCCTGGATTGAAAGAACAGTATAGAAAAACCTTCGGAAATGCTTATGAAGTTGTTTCTCCAAATCATGTTTCTTTAATGGAAATTGTAGAGAAGACGTGTAGGGAAAATGATATCGTTTGTGACAGCAATAAGCTCTTTGCTTATATGCATCGGTTTGAAGATAAACAAGCGGGGAAACAGTTAAGCCTATTTGATTTGTAATAAACGACGGGAGGTATAACTCTAGGGTTATACCTCTCATCGTTTATTAGCCAAATTCCACCACTAATAATAGCATAAACGGGAAGAAATCTTCATTTCTTGGTTTTTGGTTGTATTTTTTAGAGCTTGCCTTTATAATAGGGAAAGATTGATTGGATGTCCAATCCATTGGGCATATTGAAATCAGAAGATATTATCAAAGTACAGATAGGAGTTTGAAGTGAAAAAATTAGCATTATCGGATGAAATTTTACTTAGTATCGATAAGCCAGCTCGCTATATCGGTAATGAGGTAAATGCAGTGAAGAAAGATATCGATGCTGTCGATGTCTCTTTTGTTATGTGTTTCCCGGATGTTTATGAAATTGGAATGTCCCATTTAGGGATTCAAATCTTATATGATATGTTTAATCGCAGAGAGGACGTATGCTGTGATCGTGTATATTCTCCTTGGACAGACCTTGATAAAATTATGAGGGAAAAAGAGATACCTTTGTTTGCGGTAGAATCCCAGCGGCCAATAAAAGATTTTGACTTTTTAGGAATAACCATTCAGTATGAAATGTGCTATACGAACATTTTGCAGATTTTGGATTTGAGCAAGATTCCGCTTTTCAGCAAAGACAGAACGGAGGAACATCCAATAGTCATTGGAGGTGGTCCATGTACTTATAATCCGGAACCGATTGCGGATTTCTTTGATATCTTCTATATGGGAGAGGGAGAAACCCAGTATTTTAATCTCATAGATGCGTATAAAGAAGTAAAAGCAAAAGGGGGAAGTCGTAAAGAGTTTTTGGAAAGAGCAGCGGAGATTCCTGGAATGTATGTGCCGGCATTTTATGATGTGGCATACAACGAGGATGGAACAATTAAAAGTTTTCAGAAAAACAATCCCCATGCACAAGATAAGATTCGTAAAGAATTAGTAATGAATATGGATGAGACCTATTATCCAGAAAAACCAATTGTTCCGTTTATTAAAGCAACACAAGACCGCGTTGTACTAGAAATTCAAAGAGGATGTATTCGTGGATGCCGTTTCTGCCAGGCAGGTATGGTGTATCGTCCTGTAAGAGAAAGAAGTTTGGAATTTTTAAAGCATCAAGCTACCCAAATGTTAAAAAACACAGGACATGAAGAAATTTCCCTAAGTTCCCTAAGTTCCAGTGACTATTCACAATTAGAAGGGCTTGTTAACTTTCTTATTGAAGACTGTAAAGAAAAAGGTGTAAATATTTCTTTACCATCCCTTCGTATTGATGCCTTTTCTTTAGATGTAATGAGCAAAGTGCAAGATGTAAAGAAGAGTAGTTTAACCTTTGCTCCTGAAGCTGGTTCCCAGAGACTTCGTGATGTTATTAATAAAGGATTAACCGAAGAAGATATTATAAATGGGGCAGGTATGGCCTTTGACGCTGGCTGGAATCGAGTTAAACTATATTTTATGTTAGGACTTCCAACGGAAACGGAAGAAGACATGAAAGGCATTGCCTACTTATGCGAAAAAATTGCAAAACGTTATTATGAGATACCAAAAGATCAAAGAAATGGTAAGGTGCAGATCGTGGCAAGTTCTTCCTTCTTTGTGCCAAAGCCATTTACACCATTCCAGTGGTCTCCGATGTGTACAAAGGAGGAATACTTAAGTCGTGCACGAATTGTTAATCAGACCATGAAAGAACAGTTAAACCGAAAGAGTATGAAATACAACTGGCATGAGGCGGATGTTACAGTACTGGAAGGTGTATTGGCAAGAGGGGATAGAAAGATTTCTTCGGTTATCTTAGCTGCATATGAAAAAGGATGTCTTTATGACGCTTGGTCAGAAACCTTTGATAATAAGAAATGGATGGAAGCATTTGAAGACTGTGGTATTCGTATTGATTTCTATAACACAAGAACCCGTGACTTAGATGAAATTTTACCATGGGATTTCATCGATACCGGTATCAAGGCATTTCTGAAAAGAGAATGGGAAAGGGCGATAAATGCGTCCGTTACTCCAAACTGTCGAACAAAGTGTTCGGGGTGCGGTGTTATGTCATTTGGAGGAGGTGTCTGCTATGAAGATAAGAATTAAATTTGAAAAGACAGGAAACATGAAATTTATTGGACATTTGGATGTTATGCGCTATTTCCAAAAGGTAATGCGTAGGGCGGAAGTTAATATCTGTTATTCAGGCGGATACAGCCCACATCAAATTATGTCTTTTGCGGCTCCTCTTGGACTAGGTCTAACGAGTGAAGGCGAATATATGGATATTGAAGTGAATGAAACGTTATCCTCGAAAGAAATGGTAGAACGCTTAAATGCAGTTATGGTAGAAGGGATAAAAGTGAAAAGTTATCGCTATTTACCAGACGATACGAAAAATGCAATGTCTATCGTTACGGCAGCGGATTATGTCCTTGCTTTCCGAGAAGGATACGAACCAGCGGATTTTGATGGCTTTTTTGATAAACTAAAGGCCTTTTATGCCCAAGATAGTATTACTATTTTAAAGAAAACGAAAAAAAGCGAAGTTGAGACAGATATAAAACCGTTTATCTATGATTTACGAATTGTAAACGATAAAATTTTCTTATCCGTTGCTACAGGAAGTGCAAACAACTTAAAACCGGAATTGGTCATGCAGGCTTTTTACGAGGCCAATGGGATGGAATTCAATCCGTTTACCTTTTTGATTCATCGTTTAGAAATTTATGCAGTTTCTAAAGATGGAGATGGCTATATTTCTTTGGAAGATATGGGGGAAGAAATTGTATAGCAAAAGAATCCTGATTCGAGAAAACGATAAAATAATTAATGCGCTTTGGCAGGATGGAAGAATTGTTCAATTAGATATTGAGGATATTGATACAAGTAATCGCTTATTGGGCAATATTTATATTGGGAAAGTAAAGAACATCGTTTCAAATATACGGGCTGCCTTTATCGAAATCGGAAATGGTCAGATGGGATATTTTTCATTAGATCAAAATAGGGATCCTATCTACACAAAAAAAGGAAATAGTAAAATACTTTGTGCCGGTGATGAAGTGTTAGTGCAGGTAAGTAAAGAGCCATTAAAGTCCAAAGACCCTGTGTTAACGAGCGAAATTACCTTATCGGGTAAGTACGCGGTGTTGATTCATGGTTCCACTGGTGTTTCTGTTTCAGGTAAAATTAAAGATTTAGAATTTAAAAACCAGATTAAAGAGGCTGTACTGCCATTTGTCTCCGATCAGTTTGCCATAATTATACGAACAAATGCATATTCTGCAGGTGTAGAGCAAGTTTTATTTGAAATTGAAATGTTGAAAAAGCAGTACGAAGAAATCTTACAAAAGGCTTTGCACAGAAGTTGTTTTTCTAAGGTTTATGAACCTCCTGCAGGCTATTTAAGTGCTATTCGTGATACCTATGATGATGCCTTAACAGAGATTATTACTGACGATGCAATATTATATCAAAACTTAAAAGATTTTTTAGAACAATATGATCCTTCAAATCTACAAAAAATACGCTTTTATGAGGATAAATTATTATCCCTAACAAAGTTGTATGGGATACATTCGTGTATTGAAAATGCTTTGAAAGCGAAAGTTTGGTTAAAGAGTGGTGGTTACCTTGTGATTCAGCCGACAGAAGCCCTTGTTGTTATTGATGTAAATTCAGGAAAGGCAATTGAAGGAAAAGAATCAGCAGAAGATACATTTTTGAAAATAAACTTAGAAGCAATACAAGAAATTGTATATCAACTGCGGTTGCGTAATTTATCCGGTATCATTATTATTGACTTTATTGATATGAAACGACCAGAAAATAAAGAGCGTCTATTATCAGAAGTAAAGCGTTTCGTTAAATTAGATCCAGTAAAAACTGTATTTGTGGAAATGACAAAACTAAATTTAGTTGAGCTAACAAGAAAGAAAATTAAAAAACCTTTGCACGAAATTTGGAAGAAAATGTGATACAGGCCTTGACAATTTCCAATTTTAGTGCTAATATACTCAAGTATGCCGCTCAATGAGGTTATAAGTTCCATTTTTGGACACCGAAGTTGGCGAGTAATGATGATAGGAGGTGCCATATGTACGCAATTATAGCAACAGGTGGTAAGCAGTACAAAGTTATCTGAAGGCGATATCATTAGAGTAGAAAAGCTTGGTGTTGAGACAGGATCTGAATTTTCTTTTGACCAGGTTCTTGCTGTGAACAACGGTGAGTTAGTAGTAGGTAACCCTACAGTAGCTGGTGCAACTGTTTCTGCTACAGTTCTTGGCGAAGGTAAAGGTAAGAAGATTATCGTTTACAAGTACAAGAGAAAGTCTGGTTATCATAAGAAAAATGGTCATAGACAGACTTATACTGAAGTTAAGATTGAAAAAATCAATGCTTAATTAAAAACTATGATAAAAGTCATTATTCTTAAAGATTCTCAAGGGGATTATACAGGATTTCAAATAGCCGGACATGCAGGATATGCAGATTCTGGTAAGGATATTATATGTGCAGCAGTCTCAATGCTTTCTCTAAATATGATTAATTCAGTTGAAGTTTTAACCGATGGCAAATTTAAAGCAGAGCAAGATGATGCGCACGGTATACTTAAATTTAAATTCACAGGACCCGTTAGTAAAGAATCAAAAGTGCTGTTCGATTCTCTAGTTCTGGGCTTAACAGAAATCGAGAATACTTACGGCGGTCAGTATATAAGAATCCTATTCAAGGAGGTGTAACTCATGTTAAAATTGAATCTTCAATTATTCGCTCATAAAAAAGGTGTAGGTTCTACAAAGAACGGTAGAGATTCCGAATCCAAGAGATTAGGTGCGAAGAGAGCAGATGGACAGTTCGTAAAGGCTGGTAACATCCTTTACAGACAACGTGGTACAAAGATTCACCCAGGCGTTAATGTTGGTAGAGGTGGAGATGACACTTTATTCGCATTAGTTGATGGTGTTGTACGTTTCGAAAGAAAAGGTAGAGACAAGAAGCAGGTATCTATCTATCCAGTAGCTGAATAATAACGACGAATTGGCTTCGAATCTTAGGATTTGAAGCCATTTTTTACTTTATAAAAACTTTGTTTATTGATTATAAAACAATGAAATTAATCCGTTTCATGAAGAACTAGGTTGGTTTTATTTATATGATTAATAAAATCATCGTTCTTATACGAAATAATATTTCATTGATTAAATAGAAGGGAGATTTACCCCGTGTTTGTAGATAGCGCTAAAATATTTATTAAGTCGGGAAAAGGTGGCGATGGTCATGTCAGCTTTCGACGAGAATTATTTGTACCAGCTGGTGGACCAGATGGTGGCGACGGTGGCCGTGGTGGTGATATTGTATTTGTTGTTGATGAAGGGTTAAATACATTAAATGATTTTCGTCATATACGCAAATATGTAGCATCAAGCGGTGAAGAAGGTGGAAAGAAACGTTGTCATGGAGGGAATGGAAAAGATTTCGTTATCAAAGTTCCAGAAGGCACGATTATTCGTGATGATGAAAGTGGCAAAGTAATTGCAGATATGTCTGGAGAAAACAAGCGAGAAGTGATATTAAAGGGCGGTCGTGGTGGCCTTGGAAATATGAATTTTGCTACTCCTACGATGCAAGCACCAAAATACGCGCAGCCAGGACAACCGGCGCAAGAATTATGGGTTCGACTTGAATTAAAGGTAATAGCGGATGTTGGTTTAGTAGGCTTTCCCAATGTAGGAAAATCCACTTTACTTTCCCGTGTTACAAATGCAAGACCGAAGATCGCTAATTATCATTTTACAACGTTAAGTCCAAACTTAGGTGTTGTAGATTTAGAAGGAACTTCTGGTTTTGTAATTGCTGATATCCCTGGGTTAATTGAGGGTGCATCAGACGGGATTGGTTTGGGACCTGAATTTTTACGACACTTGAACGTACGAAGGTGCTTATTCATATGGTAGATGCTGCTTCTGTAGAAGGGCGTGATCCGATTAAGGATATTGAAGCGATTAATGCAGAATTAGAAGCTTATAATCCAGAATTATTAGAACGTCCTCAAGTAATAGCAGCAAATAAAGTGGATGCTTTATATGTGGAAGATGGGGAAGAAAACCCATTACAAAAACTAAAGGATACGTTTGAACCAAAGGGAATTAAAGTTATTCCGATTTCTGCAGTAAGTGGTGAAGGCGTGAAAGAGTTGTTGTACTATGTCAATGATTTATTAAAAACAGTTGATGCCGCACCAATTATATTTGAAAAAGAATACATTCCTCAAGTGCATGCAGGAAGTACTTTAAGTTATACTGTTGAAAAAATCGAAGACCATAAATATTCGGTTGAAGGACCGAGAGTTGAAAAAATGCTCGGCTATACAAACCTTGAATCAGAAAAGGGATTTGCATTCTTCCAAAAATTCTTGAAGGAAAGTGGAATCTTAGACGAGCTTGAAAAAGCAGGTATTGAAGAAGGTGACACTGTTAAGATGTATGGTCTAGAGTTTGATTACTATAAATAATAACCGATCTGCAAGCTGCAATGACGGAAGGGATCGTTTCGTTTTGGGCGAATAGGGATGAAAATGGAATGGCATAGTCATTTTGGCTATGTCATTCTTTGGAATAACGTATAGTTACCACTGTTTCACCAAAGATCTGCTCATGCAGGAGCAGATAAACTAGTTGAAAAAAATTAAATTGAATGCATATTATAAATAGACTTATTAGAAAAATATATTAATGTTAGAGTTATATATGACAAGTAAACAAAGAGCCTATATTAAAGGCCTTGCTATGAATTTAGATCCAATATTTCAAATTGGTAAATCTAGCTTAACACCAGAAATTACAGAAGCAGTAAGTGAAGCTTTAGAAGCAAGAGAATTAATAAAAATTGCTATATTAAAAAACTGTCTGGATGATCCAAAAGAAATTGCGGTTATGTTAGCTGAACGTACACATTCGGAATTAGTACAGATTATTGGTAAGAAAATTGTATTATACCGACCTGCAAAAAATGAAGCAAAAAGAAAGATTGTTTTGCCAAAATAAAGTGTGTACTGGAAACTAGGTCTAATGAATAGGCAGCAAAAGGAGTTTTCAATGGACAAAATCAGAAAAATTGGCATTCTAGGAGGAACTTTTGATCCAATTCATAACGGACATCTCATGTTAGGACTGGCTGCATATGAACAGTATCATTTAGATGAGATTTGGTTTTTGCCTTGTGGGCAACCGCCGCATAAATCCGATAGAAAAGTTACGGCGAAAGAATATCGAAGTACAATGGTAGAGATGGCAATTAAATCGATTCCTTATTTTAAATATTCCGATTTAGAAATCAACCGTCAAGGAAATTCGTATACGTCGGATACTTTAACGATATTATGTGAAAGGTATCCAGATACGATTTTTTATTATATCGTCGGAGCAGATTCATTGGATTATATGGAGGATTGGCATGAGGCAGCCACTATATTTAAAAAGGCGGTAATTTTGGCTGCAAAGCGAAATACACAAACCGATTCCCAGTTTTTTCATGCGATGGAATTTCTAAAAGAGAAGTATGAGGCACAAATTTTTTTACTAGAATGTCCTTTGTATGAAATATCGTCTCATGAAATAAGGGAAAAAGTACAAAATGGCGCACCCATTCATCAATGGGTAAACCCACACGTTGTTAACTATATTCAAGAACATGGTTTATACTTATCTTCCAATAAGATAGTATAATAACAAATGGGAGAGGAAATATGCAGGTTAGCGTCACTACAATTAAAAAGTCGTTAAAGAAAAGGCTAGATGCATCAAGGTATGACCACACGATGGGAGTTGCCTATACCTCAATATGTCTTGCTATGAAGTATGATGTGGATTTATATAAAGCAGAAGTTGCCGGACTTTTACATGACTGTGCAAAATGTATTCCTGATAATACGAAAATTGCAAAGTGCCAAAAATACAATATTAGTATTACAGATATTGAATATGATAATCCATCGTTATTGCATGCGAAATTAGGTGCTTTTTATGCAATGAATAAATATGGAATAGCCGATATGGAAATTATTAATGCTATATTAAATCATACGACTGGTAAACCGGCAATGACGATGCTCGAAAAAATTGTTTATGTGGCAGATTATATCGAGCCAAGAAGAACAAAAGCACCAAACTTGACTCAAATTAGAAAACTAGCTTTTGAAGACATTGATTTAGCTGTGTTTAAGATTATGGAGGGGACGATTGCTTTTGTTGAAGAAAGAAATTTGCCAATGGATAAGATTACAGAATTAGCTTATGACTATTATAAAAAGCTTTATCACGAAGAAAAAGGAGACTTAGATGAATCAATCGAAAGAAATGGCGAAACTAGCCTATGAAGCGTTAGAAGATAAAAAGGGAACAAATATTAGAATCATTGACATTGCACAGGTGTCTGTCATTGCAGACTATTTTATTATTGCAAGTGGTGAAAATACAAATCAAGTGCAGGCTATGGTAGATAATGTAGAAGAAACCCTTGGCCGTGCAGGGTATGAATGCAAACAAACAGAAGGCTATCGTACAGCCAACTGGATATTATTAGATTACGGTGATATTGTTGTTCACGTATTTAATAAAGAAGATCGTCTTTTCTATGATTTAGATCGTATTTGGAGAGATGGTAAAATCGTTGAAATAGAAGAGTTATAAAAGCAAATTTGCGAGTATAGAAAAGACCTGTTTTTAAATTAAAAACAGGTCTTTTTTGTTTCTATTAGTGTCCAGAGCGGTTTACCACCGGGCGGAATAAACTAATTACTTTTCCAAGGATTTCTACTGAATCAACAATAATTGGTTCCATAGAATCATTTTCTGGTTGTAAGCGGTAATGATCTGCCTCTTTATAAAAAGTCTTTACGGTAGCTGAATCATCAACTAAAGCAACTACGATATCGCCATTTGACGCTGTATTGTCACGTTCCACCAATAATTGATCACCATTAAAAATACCAGCGTTAACCATACTATCGCCTTTTACATTTAAAATAAATGTTTCTTTCCCAGAAGGAATAAATTCAGCTGATAGAGGGAAGTAACTTTCGATATTTTGTACAGCGAGAATTGGAGCGCCTGCGGCTACTTGTCCAACAACTGGTACATTTACAATCTCTGTACGAACCATATTAAAATTATCATCAATAATTTCAATTGCTCTTGGTTTTGTTGGGTCCTTTCTTATGTATCCGTTTTTCTCTAACGTCTCTAAATGCGAATGAACCGATGAAGTAGACTTTAAACTTACAGCTTCGCATATTTCTCTAACAGAAGGCGGATATCCTTTATTTATGATCTGGCTTTTCATATATTCAAGTATTTCACGCTGTTTAGCCGTTATTTTGCCATATCCATGCTAATTTCCTCCATACTATGTAATCTATGTTCAGTATAGCATAAGTTTACAATAATTGCAAACGAATGTTCAAGAATATTTGTTTGCTTTTTTTCGATAAAACTAGTTGACAAACAATTGTTCGATTGTTATAATCAATGCAAACAGTTGTTCGTAACATATGTTCGACAACGTATGTTCGGATAGGGGCTTTATTTATTCAAAGGAGGATTACAAATGAGAAAAGTAATAATTGAAAAGGCAGATTCTAAGAAGTTTATTCGGTTGTTAGCGGTTATGATTATAGCAGTTATGGCTTTAAAAGCGGGTGCAATTATAGCCAAGGCAAATACATTATCCACAAAGCAGAATTTAAATAAAAGCAAATACTATACAAGCGTATATATTTATCCAGGGGATACGTTATGGTCAATTGCTGAAACGTATATGGATACGGATTATTATGATAATATGGATGAATATATAGCTGAATTAAAACAAATGAATGGCTTAAAAACAGATAAAATTAAGTCTGGAAATTACTTAACGATTTCTTATTATAAGGCAAATGATAATTTGGCATCAAACCAAGTTAGTAAATTGGGAACAAAATAAACGCAAGGAAGTGTAGTAAGGATTGTAATAATAAATGGAATGAATTATGAATAGGATCTATATGCAATTTATGTGCAAAAGAAACGTATTAACAATAAATAAATGATAAAACAATATTTTTTTGAGGTTATAGGCTACATAATATAGTTATGTAGCCTATAAATGAAATCTTCTTGTATTTATTCGTTAAACTTGTGTTTCGCGAATAAATACAAGTGAGTCTTTTTCACTTCCGCTCGTTCGTTTTTAGCCTAATTTGATTTAAATTTCTATGTAGTATTTCGTTCTTAATTTGATTTATATTACATTTTGATCTACATGGATTCCTATCTATGTTGTTTTCATTATAGAACTCTTTCCGTTATAAGTTTTATAGGGTCATTTGATGGTATCTGGTTTTTTTCTAGTAATATACGGTGATAAACCATGGTAACGATGAAATATTGCGTAATGATTATTCTTATGTTAAGTGATGGAATTACGCTTAAGATTTTCATAAATGGATGTTTCATACGTGTATAGAACCTTTGTAATAATTAACACAACATCATTTATTTTCTCTTATTTCGAATATTACCTACATACATTCGAATTAGGAAAATTACTAACAATTGGTGTTGCCATGGCTCCTTATTTAAATCAGACTAATAAATATAAATAAATCTATATTCTATTGGACACTAGTTGAAAGGTTATCCAATTTATTGTAAACTAAGTATAACGGAATGTGGGTAATACCCCAGGAATGAATTGAAAGAAAGAAAAAACATTAACATAAATATATTATGTAAACAATTAGGAGAATTATTATGCCAGGACAAGAATATCATATTCAACAAGACAAGGAAAATACGTATAAGTTGAGAAATTTGATCTCTTCTCTTCCACCCTATGCAAAGGATTTTTTTCATGGGATTGAGCCAAGAACGTCATCCAAAACGAGAATTGCTTATGCCTATGATTTAAACATATTTTTCAACTATTTGC
Organism: Lachnospiraceae bacterium; assembly: GCA_047242405.1. Classification (GTDB taxonomy): domain Bacteria; phylum Bacillota; class Clostridia; order Lachnospirales; family Lachnospiraceae; genus Fimimorpha. Next base: position 34,188 of record JBKTKK010000003.1, read on the forward strand.
ATCAAAACAATTCAGCTTTTCGTAAGATTCCAATATCCAATATTACGCTGGAGCATTTAGAGCAGTTACAGCCCATTGATATTGAAGAATATCTGGACTATTTAAAGGCTTATGACACAAATAATCAAAAAGAATATTACAACGGATTATTAGGTTTAAAGCGTAAGCTATCTACGTTAAAATCCTTCTACCGCTATTTTTATAAGAAAGAATACATAAAATATAATCCAGCGGCTCTAGTAGAGATGCCAAAGGTTCACGAAAAAAATATCGTACGTCTAGATATTGATGAAGTTGCGATGCTCCTGGACCAGGTTGAGCAGGGGGATAAACTAACTGCTAGACAGCAAGCGTTCCATAATCGAACAAGGGTAAGGGATTTAGCAATTATGACCTTATTACTAGGTACAGGGGTTCGTGTGTCCGAATGTGTTGGTCTAAATATAGATGACGTTGACTTTAAAAATGATGGGATAAAGATACATAGAAAAGGTGGCAAAGAAGTGGTTATTTACTTTGGTGATGAAGTAGAATCGGCGTTGTTAGATTACATAGAAGAAAGAAAAGAAATTATCCCTGTCACTGGTCATGAAGAGGCACTCTTCTTATCCTTACAGAAAAAACGAATTAATGTACGGAGCGTTGAAAACTTAGTGAAAAAATATTCTAGAACGGTTACGACCATTAAAAATATTACACCACATAAGTTGCGAAGCACCTACGGTACGAGTCTCTACCGTGAAACAGGGGATATATATTTAGTTGCAGATGTACTTGGACATGCAGATGTTAATACGACAAAAAAACATTATGCAGCCATTGAAGATCAACATAGAAGACAGGCTAGAAATGCAGTAAAGTTACGAGAAGAAGAATAAGGAGGTGGAATCGGATCAGCAACTCGTTGAGACAAAGGAAGTTGGCCATCTTAGTGTCCTGGACTTCATCCATTGACAAATGCAGGAAAAACGCCTATTATATAGGTACCGTCAAGAATCTATTCGGACGTCGTATTTAATGAGGGGTGAAAAGTATGATAAAGTATAAGGTATTCTCACTCGTGGGTATTATAATGTTACTCATTGCACTCGCATTTTCAATACATACACTGCATCATCCGGAGCAGTCTTTACGAGTCGGAACGTCTGTTACTTATCTGATATATGCCGTTTACTTAATGGTAAACGTTAGCATGTTTGTGCTATCGGCTATTAAAAGATAGAAAAAATGGATTAATTTATAGGAAAGGAAAAGCTGAAGTTTAGAGTGTAGAACTCAACTTCAGCTTTTTATATGCATAGTTTTATAACTATTCCTATAATAAGTTAATATGCTTTTCTATTGCATCTTCAATCTCTTTTTGTTGGATACCAATATAGCGTTGTGTAATGGCACTTGAGCTATGCTGAAGTAAATGCTGAACGAGGACGATGTTATAATTGTTTTCCACATAGATATCGGTTGCATAAAATTTACGAAAGCTGTGGGTACCGATATTATCCAATTCTAAGTATGCAGCTGCCTCTATTTTGTACCCTGGCGACATTTTAAAACGATTACAGCGTTTTATATAAATAAAAAAAAGAGCATGACGCTCTCTTCTCATTTGCACCTCCCTATCCTATTCTTTTTGGTAAACGGTACTTCGTCGCTACATAAGAGAAGAACGATTTGTTCCATTGAATTGTTTCTCATACACATAGACGGTCCCCTCCCCGTTTAAGGTAACTAAAGTTAGCCTATGAACATCGGGGAATCCTTTTTCTTTTAACGTTTTTAAAAGCCACTCTTCGTCCTTATTATATGCAGATAAATTCGTGCACATAATCTTTCCATCGATAACAACATTAATTGGCAACGAATCATCTTTTGGTGGAACTTCTAAGTCTGAAGCTCGAAGTTGTCGGGCGGCATCCTTTGGCATAATAGAAACGGTTCCTTCCGGCTCTAAGATTGCATAGTTGACATCATTAATCGCAAAGTAGCCTTGCATTCTTAATTGACTCAGTAGGACATTAAGGTCTAACTTTGCCCGTTTTAGTCCATCATACTGGATCTCACCTTGAGAAATAAGAAACACTGGTTTTCCTACAAAAAATCTTCGAAACCGAATACTTTTACGGGAACAAAAAGAAATGAGAACGGAATGCAAAAAAAACAATATAGTAGCAGCTGCGCCATAAAGAATTGGAACCTTATTGTTAATGGTTAGTTCACCAGCTAAGGTTCCGACTACGACGCCTGATATATAATCATAAAATGTCATTTGCGCAATTTGCTTTGACCCTGTAATTTTTGTCATTATAGTTAAAAGAAAGATCGCTAGCATAAAACGTACAATAAGCTCCAAAAATGTCATCATGAGATCCTTTCTAAATGAAACGATTTAAAGTCATAAAAAAACATAAGTAGTGTTTGTCATTTTCTTGTTTTTTATACCGACCTTTAATAGACATAGGGTACATTTTACTTTTCGATAGAAAAACAAGACAGTCAATCAACTGTCTTGTCCATCGAAGTTCAGCTAATACATTGGAAACGCAACTTCTTATACGTTTCCAATGTTCTTACCATAAATAGCACTATTCATGTAATTCCAAAGGAAGCCCATCGGGATCTTTGAAAACTGTCATTTTCTTTCCCGTAAATTCATCAATGCGAATTGGTTCCACTTCTTGCAATCCCATTACATATACTTGGCATGGATTACATTCATCCCAAAGTGTTGGAAACACCTCAAATTCCTTGAAACCAAGGCTTAAATAAAACTTATTGGTATCATCATAAATTTTATATCTACCCATCTGAACGGTTTTCACTTGCATAAAAGAATATCCTTTATTTATTGCACATTCTTTTGCAGAAACAAATAATTCACGTCCAATACCATGACGATGGAAATCTTCTAATACTCCCATTACAGCAAGTTCTACAGTATCTCTTCCTGTTTCTTTCAAACACAGAAAACCCACTGTTTTTTCATTTTTATTAGCCACAAAAAAATACTGGTTTTCGCTATCTGAAATATATTCTTCTCGTGACTCTTCAATTCCAAACCAGTCAGGTAAAGCCTCAAGAATTTTTCTTGCAATTATCTTCTTTTCACTTTTATCTGTTATTTCTTTAACCATTATAAATCTCCAATTTATATGTTGTCTTTATCGGAATACTGAAAAACTCTACGCATATACAATATCTACTCCTCTTGCTTCCCTAAAATTTTCCCGAATGTTTTGAAAGCCAGTTTATGGGCATAAAAGTCTTTGGATGCTTCATAATTCGATACGTTAATTGCTACATGGTGAATGGGAGTTAAATCTATAAATCACCTATTTCATATATTTACTATTTAATAATGTATCTTTTGCTAATGCAATAGACTTTTCTACGGTTCCTTCCTCAAATGGAATCATGAGGTTTGCATATTTTAACGTTTCTAAATAACTCATGCTACCGCCGCATTTGCAAAGATTTAAATAATCCTTCCATGCTGCTTCATGATCTGCTGCATCCTTCGTCTTAAACTCCATCGCACCCATCGTTGTCAATGTATAGTTTATGTAATAGAAAGGATATAAGTAAATATGTAATTTGTGGTACCAGTATCCTCCACGGTCAAAGAAATCATCGGCATCGTACTTACGCCAAGGCATATATTTCTCTTCTAACTTCTTCCATTCTAACGTACGCTCTTTTGGTGTTAACGATGGATTTGCATAACAAATGTGTTGGAATTCATCAACGGCAACGCCAAATGGTACAAAGGTCATTGCCTCTTGTAAATGAGCGAAACGAAACTTATCTGCCTGTTCGCCAAAGAACATTTCTGCATAGGGGTAAGAAAATTGTTCCATTGCCATAGAGTGAATTTCCGCTATATCCGTAGACTCGCTATAAAAATCAGAAATTGGCTGATGACGCATCGCCATATATCCTGCAAATGCATGACCTAGTTCATGGGTTAAAACTTGCATATCAAAAATGGTCTGGTTAAAGCAAGAAAAGACGAAAGGCGCTTTGTAAACAGGCAAGGAAGTCATATAGCCGGTAGATGCTTTACCAGGTTTATTTTTCAAGTCCATTAAATCATGATTGATCATAAAGTCGATAAATTCTCCAGTTTCTGGACTGATTTTATGGTACATAATTTTGGCCTGTTCTACCATGAAATTATCATCCCCAGCCGGAGTCGCATTTCCGTCAGCAAATAAACATGTTTCATCATAGAATTTGATTTCTTCAATTCCTAGACGCTTCGCCTGTGAAGATCGTAGCGGTAGAGCAGCGGCAGTGAAGGCATATTCTGACTTTATCACAAAAATGAAGCACGTTTGAAGAACTCTGGATGAGCTAATTAAAATACGAAATCGATGGGAAAATTTAGGTTTGATAATTTTATTCCTCTCGGTTATATGAATCAGGGGACGTACTGATTACGGTATGGAGGAAGTTGCTTCCTTCCGTGAACAAGTACAAAAAGTTATTGTACCGCTTTGCCAAAAGCTTTATGAAGCACAGGCTTCAAAATACTTTTGAACCCCATATAGGTTTAATGTCTCTCCATGAAATTCGATGGCCGCTGTTGCCATGATCTTTTGATATTCGTTTGTCAGCTTCGCTTCCTGTTGCATTAGTGGAATGTTCTCTTCACAAAAAGCCTTCTTTTGTAATTCCATTGCTGTAAAGTATTGTTTACCAAATTCCTTTTCCACGTCATCTCGAAACTTGCTGTTTAAAATTGCATCATTAATGGCAACCATTTGGGGGATAAGCGTAGGAATCATATCGTTAATATATTCATCCTCTTGTTCATAAAACTTATCGGTAGTATCTAATGTATGACGGATGGATGCAATCGTACAAATCGTACTAAGTTCTTGGTTTGCTTTGTCAAATTTTGTAATATAATGTTGCAACTCCTCATAACTATTGGCGTTTTTGATTTTTTCAAGCATTTCATCTTCGAAAGCAGAAAATTTAGCAAAATCTGGTCGTTCATATTGTAAAGTAGAAAATTTAAAATCGTTCATTTAACTATCCTTCTTTCTCTCCGAAATAAACAAACACATTCCTATTATAGCATAATATTCCAATTCAGTTAAGGTTTTTCTCAATAAGGAATCGAATTAGGAGATTAGATTCTTCGTTTTCGCCATCAATTCAAAGTTTTCATATCCAATCCAGTTCTTACCAATATAAAGATAACTTCCATCCCTTACTTCAATTAGAAGGCTTGCGGGATGCCGCAAGGAATTTACGTGAGTAATTGTTTGAATCTCTGACCACAAAATCCTTTTTGTAGAAACGATAGAATAAGTGATGCTAATTGTTCGCGCATCATAACGAATGATAAAGGAAAAATAGAAATGCCAATACAAACTTCCAAGAAAAAGAAAAATAACAGCAGTTCCTAAAATTCCGTAGGTTATCGTTGAATTGAGTTGAAACCACCCTTTTTGTAAAAATAGAAAGAGGGTAACGAGGGCCCCAAAACCAATGATATCTAAAATCGTTGCAAGGCATATTCCTTTTAAAGCATTTCTACAACAGAACAGGTTGACGCCAGTTGGTCTCTTTTTCCGCTGCATAATCCAATTAATCCATTGTAACACAATGAGGATTAATAAAAAGCAACATAGTAAAATTCCTATTCGCAGCAGTCGATTCTGTCCAAACATAATAACGCATCCTTTCTTAAAATAAAGTCAAAGTTGTTGGAATCTAAGTTAAAAATTATTGTTTCTTTTTTATCATATCACAATCGAGTCTCTTA